>JANMOR010000058.1:0-27068 GCA_031369435.1 Chitinophagaceae bacterium | reverse complement strand
GGCAGAAGGTATCAAAGCCATTGGTGGTAATCCTGAAAACATTCAATCCTGCATCCGCAAAAAAGGCGACATCCATGCATGGGTTGAATTGCATATTGAGCAAGGTGGCATTTTAGAAAAAGAAAACATACAGGTTGGTGTGGTGGAAGGAATTGTAGGTATTGTGCATTGGGAAGTAACTGTGGAGGGTTTTGCAAACCATGCAGGTGCTACACCAATGAATATGCGGCAGGATGCGTTGCTGGCTGCATCAAAATTTATTATTGCAGTCAATGAAGTGGTAATCAGTGTAAAAGGTACACAGGTAGGTACTGTTGGAAAGATTGCAGTGCAGCCCGGAGCTTATAATGTCATTCCCGGTAAAGTAATATTGGGTTTGGAGATTCGTGATTTAAATGCTGCAAAAATTGAAATGCTTTTTAAGGAAATTGAAAAACGTGCAGCAACAATTTCAACATCAAGCAAAACAACAATCAGTTTTGAGCGACACGCCAATGAATCAAAACCTGCATTAACAGATAAAAGATTACAACAAACTATCAACGCTTCTGCCAAAGCACTGGGATTTACCACAAAGTTTATGCAAAGCGGTGCAGGTCATGATTCGCAGCATATCGCTTCAATAGCACCTGCTGCCATGATCTTTATTCCCAGCATTGGCGGCATCAGTCATTCGCCCAAAGAATTTTCAACAGCAACGGATATGGCTAATGGTGCCAATGTATTGTTGCAAACGATTTTAAAACTGGATAAAGAATAATACATCTATGCAGGAAGAAGAAAAGAAAGATAGTCCACCTTCAACAGACGATAGTCCACTGCAAGACTTGCAGTTGAACATTTCTTCAACAGATGGACCTATAGCTTCATCTGTTGAAACAGGTACAGAAGTTGAACCACACATAACTCATAACACACAACCCGTAACTGAACAAGAAATGGAAGTACATCATCATGCCCACGACCCAGCCACACCTCATCATAAGAAAAACTGGAAATCTTATTTCTGGGAATTTTTAATGTTGTTCCTTGCTGTGTTCTGTGGATTCTTTGCTGAATACCAGTTAGAGCATAAAATAGAACGTGACAGGGAGCGACAATTTATGAGTTCTTTAATTAATGATATAAAAGAAGATATCAGTTTTATCAATGATCAGCAAAGCATCTACAAAAGAAAACAGGAACTGCTGGATAGTTTAATTAATACAATTCATTCCGCATCGGCTACTGTAAACAACAATGATCTGTATTACTACGCCAGGTTAGCATCTAAAAACGATATTTTCCCTGCTAATACCCGTACCCTTGATCAAATGAAAAATTCCGGAGGTTTCAGGTTGATAAGAAAGGAACAGGTGGCAAATTCGATTATGTCTTATTATTCTGAGCTGCCTCAAATTGAATCCTTAGAATTAACGGAGCAGAGTGAAACAAATGAATACAGAAAAATTGCAGTACAGATTTTTAGTGGATTTGTATTTAATGAAATTAATTCTACAAATACAGTGGTGCGGCCTGCTAATAATCCTGCTTTGCGTACAGTTGATAAAAAGTTATTGGGTGACTTGGCAGGCTGGGTGCATTATATCAAGAACACAAGGATTGGTCTTGCTGAATATAAAAAGAGATTACTTGAAAAAGGAGAAAAACTGATCCTTCTTATTCAAAAAGAATATCATTTAAAAAATGAGTGAAGAAAACAAACAGGAACCACAGCCAACAAACAATGAGCAACAGTTGAACAACCCTTCAACTGACGAACCCATTGTACCTGCTGCTGAAACTTCAGACATCATAAATCCACCATCAGAAATAAAAGATATGGAAGTACATCATCACGCCCACGAGCCTGCAGCACCTCACCACAAGAAAAACTGGAAATCATATTTCTGGGAATTTTTAATGTTATTCCTTGCTGTGTTCTGCGGATTTTTAGCAGAGTATCAGTTGGAGCATGTAATAGAAAACAGCAGGGAGAAAAAATATATTCAAACCTTTATTGAAGATTTGAAATTGGATACGGCTACTATCCGGGCGCAGCTGGTTATCAGACAAGGAAAAATAAATCAATTAGATTCTTTGGTTTATTTGTTAAGAGAACAAAAAATAAGAGGTTATGAAAACGAACTTTATTATTTAGGCAGGCTGCTTGTAAGATCAGTCCGCTTTCAAAGCAGCGACAGAACAATTACCCAGTTAAAATTTTCAGGTTCTTTACGGCTCATCAGAAATGAAAACGCTGCAGACAGCATCATTGCTTATCAAAAGCTGGTTGATTATATAACCATAAACTTAGACGACGACCGTGCTGAACGAAGAGCTACCGATCCTTTTCTTGCCAAAATATTCAACCCCTTTGTGTTTGATATAATGCTGGATGAATCGAATAATATCAACAAGCCAACGAATAATCCCCCGCTGAGGTCTTATGACCCTTCCCTTCATCAAGACCTTGCCTATTATATCAATCAAATAAAAGGCAGTAATATCCAATTGATCAACCGGCTAAAACTGCTGAATGAAAAAGCAATCAATACAATTGCATTTTTACAAAAAGAATATCACCTTGAATAATTTTCTCGAATATGAAACCAATCATAACCATTCTAGTTCTTCTTTACATTCTGTTAAGTTGCAACAGCAACAGCCAAAGAAGAAAACAAATTAACTGAATGCTGAAAAAAACAACCCTTATTGACTCTTTTCATGTTACACTCCATAATAAATTAGTGGAGAAGAATATACAGATACGGTTTGCTACAGCAAAGAAAACAATTGAGCAAGAAAAGAGCTAACTTAATTGAATTATGAAAAAGCTGTTTATTTGTTTGTGCTGTTTTATACCAGTAAAAAGTGGCTTTACACAAAACAAAACTGATAGTTTAAAGGCTGTTTTAGCTTCCACCACTAATCCTATTGAACGGTTTGATTTGTACAGCAAAATTGGAGAAGAATATTTTTCAAGCGGCAACAACAATTTAGATTCTGCTTCCTGTTTAAAAATGCTGCACATAGCTCAACAGTTACATAACGATTCATTACTTGCTATCAGTTACAATTTCGTGGGAAACTTATTCTTATTTAATACGGGTGACTATAGCAAGTCCCTTGAATTTTTCTTTAAAGGCATCCCTCTGGCACAGAAGACCAATGATAAAAGAAGATTAAGTTCTTTATACATTGATATCAGTATCGTGTATGAAAACCTTGTTAATCCGGACGAACAAATAAGATATATAAGAAAAGCTGAAGCTGCATTGCCTGACAACAACTCCCCTATGTATAATTATATGGTAAGGCAGGTGCAATATAATTACAGCAGGTATTTTTTATCTGTTCGAAAACCCGATTCTGCCATGCACTATACTCAGGCATTAAACGAAACAAACCTCCGTTTGAAGAGCTTTTTGTATGAAACCTATGCTCAAATGCTGCTGGGTGCAGTTCATGAACAATTAGGCGATAAAGAACTGGCGGAGTTTCATTTTAAAAGAGCAAATGCTCAATCGGATTCCATGCAGTATTCCTATGTAAAATTTATCATTAAACCTGCATATATTAATTTTCTGTTGCAGAGGAATAAAATTATGGTTGCAAAGGAACAGGCACAGCAATTACTTGTAACTGGTAAACAGCTCAATAATTATGATTTCAAACAGGCAGCTGCTGGATTTTTAAGAACTGTGTATGATAGTCTTGACCAACCGGATACCGCTTACTATTATGCAAGACTGGAATCGGCATTCAGGGATTCTGTTTTCAGTAAAGAAAACACAAATAAAATACAGTCTCTCGCCTTTAGTGAACAATTGCGTATTTCAGAAGAAGAAACAAAAAACAAGCAGGAAGCAGATCAGCGAAAACAGAATATTCAATATGCCTTGCTGGCGCTTGGTATCATAACATTCATTCTTCTCTTTTTATTACTCAGCCGCCGGTTCATTACGAATACAAAAGTCATTAAGTTTCTCGGTGTCGTTACCCTCTTAATTGTATTTGAGTTCCTCAATTTGTTGCTTCATCCTTTTTTAGAACAGATCACTCATCACTCACCTGTGTTGATGTTATTAGCTTTGGTTTGTATTGCTGCATTGCTTGTGCCGCTTCATCATAATTTAGAAAAATGGGCTACCAATAAATTGGTGGAGAAGAATAAACAGATACGATTAGCAGCGGCAAAGAAAACAATTGAGCAATTAGAAGAAAAGGATGGTTAGATTATAATATATTCTTTTCAACTGCTTTTTCAGAAAAAAGTATATGCGAAGAATTTACAAAGCAGTTGCAAACATCAAATCTTCTTTCTACCTTTTAACGACCGTTCTTTGGACGGTTTTTATACACATCAACCAACCTGCAAACGATTAATATAACTGAAAGGCCTCTCCGTTGTCATATGACCAATCACTATCATCAAAATTTTTCATCATGAAAAAATTAATTGTATTACTATGTTTTCCATTAGTAACATTTGCTCAAAAAAATTATCCCGATCTTCTGGATGAGTATGTACAGGCTGAGTTTACAGTAAAAGAATTCAATGGTACAGTACTGGTGATGCAGCAAGGAAAAGCCATCTACAAAAAATCATTCGGTATGGCCGACAGGGAATGGAACGTACCCAATACTGCAAATACAAAATTCCGTATTGGTTCCGTTACCAAACAATTTACAGCCGTCTGTATTTTATTACTGGCCGAACAGGGAAAGCTGAGTGTTGATGATCAATTGAATAAATATATTCCTGACTATCCCAAAGGAGACAGCATTACCATACACATGCTGCTCAATCATACATCAGGTATTAAAAACTATACGGATCTTCCGGAGTTCTGGCCCAAAGCAATATTGCCACTTTCAACTGACTCGATGATTGCATTGTTTAAAAACAAACCTCTTGATTTTTCGCCCGGCACTAACTGGAACTACAGCAACTCCGGTTATTTTTTGCTGGGAGTGATTGTTGAAAAAGCTTCAGGAAAAAAATTCACTGCTTATTTAACGGAGAACATCATTCAAAAAGTTGGTTTAAAAAATACAAGTATGGACCGGCTTGATTCTGTGCTGGCCTTTCGTGCAAAAGGATATGATAAAAACAGGCAAGGTGTTTGGCAGCAGGCCATGTTTATTTCAATGGAAGGTCCGTACAGTGCAGGTGCTATGGTTTCAACCGTAGAAGATTTATACTTATGGACAAAAGCACTTCATAATAACCAGGTGCTTACCTCATCTTCTACACAAAAAATGGTAACGCCCTATAAAAATAATTATGGATACGGAATAGGGATCGATAGTTTAAAAACACACAAACGGGTTTCGCATAGTGGAGGTATTCCGGGCTTTTCATCCTATCTCGCTTACTTCCCCACTGATGAAATTTGTGTTGTTGCCATTTCCAACAATGGATCTAATGCATCCAGGCTGGGCAATGCCCTTGCCTCTATTATGTTTGATCTTCCGGTTCAAAAATCATACAAGCCCAAAGAAGTAACTATTGATGCAGCCATACTTGACAATTATGTTGGGAAGTATGTTGCCGGGGGTCCAATTGAAATAATTAAAAAAAATAATAAGTTATACCGCAGGCGTGAAGGTTCCCCGGATATAGAATTAAAACCCGAATCAAAAACAAGATTTTTTTATGCAGATGAGTCGGATCGTTTTGTTGAATTTGAAACAGATCAAACAGGAAAGATGATCAAAGCCTGGTTTATTGGCAATGGCGAAAAGATTGAAATGAAAAAACAATGAGGAGAAAAAAGTAAAAGAATATTCCTTCCAATAAAAAGAGTATTTTCAATACCAGCTTCATTTATACCCCATCCCTTGATCACTGCAACGCTTCAGGCACCTGCAACTAAATTATTGTTCATCCATAAAATGATTGTTATGCAACGCCGGTCTTTTATTAAAAACACAGTGCTGAGTGCAGTAGCTGTAAGTGCAACAGGTTTTATCCGTTTCAACGGGCAACGGTTTGAAGCTGATTGTGAAACCACCACTGATATCCTGGGTCCTTTTTACCGCCCCAATGCACCCGTTCGTTCCAATATGCGGATACCCAATGCAACAGGTCAGCTGGTTGAATTAAAAGGACAGATCAAACATAAAGATTGTACAACAGCACTTAAAAATGCCTGTGTTGAATTGTGGCATTGCGATTCCAATGGTGTATATGATAATGATACACCCGATTTTAAATACCGTGCAAAAACCTATTGTGATGAAAATGGTAACTACAGTTTTAAAACCATTTTACCTGTACCTTATGATGCAGGTGGAGGTTATATTCGCCCTGCTCATTTTCATATGATGGTATCGGCAGCAGGTTACCAGAGTTTAATTACACAATTATATTTTACAGGCGATCAGTATGTAGCAAAAGATGCATTTGCCTCTTCGCAGGCAGCAAAAAGAAGAATACTTGAAGTGAAAGATGCAGCCAATAATGAAAAAGTAGTTCTGTTTGATGTTACGATGCTTGACAAACTGCCTGCAGATGCAGCAGTGATCGATCGTCTTGCCGGAACCTATACACATGCAGATAACAAAGACAAAAAAGAAGATTTTTATAAACGAGATGATTTATTATGGATCAAAGATGGCAGCAGTATCAATGGTGGCTATCCGCTTCAATATAATGGCAACAATACATTTGAGTATTATGGCCTTGCCAGGGTTTCATTTCGTTTTGTTCCGCAAGCCGATGGGTCCATCACATTAACTTACGATGGGATGACACTAAGTGGTGTAAAAGAATCCTGGATTGCCGTGAAAGGAAAATGAGTTGGCTTTGAATTTTGATCATGATACCTATTCTGTTTTTTTGAAAGTAGCAGGTGAAAACAACCGCCATATCAGATAATTTTTTTTTTTAAACCAACTTTTCAACTGCTCATGGAAACCGCAAGCACTGCTGCTGAAAACACACAACCATCACTCAAAAGAGTTCTTGGTTTAACAACAGGTATTTTATTGGTGGCCGGAATGATGATCGGTTCCGGAGTATTCAAGAAGATCGTCCCTATGGCGCAAACAGGTTTGAGTGAAACCTGGATTTTGCTGGCGTGGGCAGCTGCAGGCATCATTACAATGTTTGGTGCCTTTACATTAGCAGGTCTTTCTTCTTTAACAGAAGAGTCGGGAGGTGTGTATGAATACCTGCGTCTTTCATTTGGCAATTTCTTTTCGTTTATTTTCGGCTGGACCGATTTCACTATCATTGGAACAGCCTCCATTGCTGCACTGAGTTTCATCTTTGCTCAAAGCGTGAATGTGTTTATTCCATTGGGTAATCCGTTCCATTCATTGGAACATCTTTCCATTGGCGGTTTTGTGTTTCCTTTTGCAGAAGGAGGAATAAAGTTGTTAGCAATGGCTGCCATTATGCTCTTAACATGGATCAACTATCGTGGTGTGGAGCATGGTGGGCTTATCAATAATATTGTAACATCAGCAAAGATCATCGGTATTCTTTTACTCATCATCCTCGGGCTTTCGTATTCACATGCAACTACAGAGGGTCCTGTCATTACAACTGAAACAACAATCCCTTTGCAGGGTGTTGCCTTATTAAGTGCAGTACTGGCTGCCATGCTCAGTGCATTTTGGGCTTATGATGGATGGAGCAATATTTCATTTATCACAGGCGAAATAAAAAATCCTAAACGAAATATTCCAATCGCTATCATGAGCGGTGTAGCCATTGCCATGTTATTATATCTATTGGCAAATACTGCTTACATGCATGTTCTTCCCCTGAGTGCTTTAAGAGCAGTAGATCAAAGCCAGATTGGTGCTGCAGTTGTTGCTGAAACACTCTTAGGTAAAGCTGGACAAACCTTGCTCGTTGCACTCATCATGGTGTCGGTATTTGGTTCACTCAATGCAATTATTCTTGCGCATGCCAGGATCTATTTCCGTATGGCGCAGGGAAATTTCTTTTTTAAAAATGCTGCAAAAGTGCACCCCGTACATCGCACACCTTCTGTTGCATTGCTTTATACAATGACATGGAGTTGTATATTGGTTATATCCGGCACTTTTGATATGCTTACCAATATGGTTATTTTTGTTGGTTTCCTGTTTTATGGTTTGGTAGCAGTGGCCCTGTTCAAAATGAAACGCAACGGAAGCATTAAAGTAAAAGTGATTGGCTATCCTGTTATACCTGCTGTTATCATGTTATTCTCCATTGCCCTGGTCATCAATACAATTGTTACGCAGCCAAAACAATCGCTTATTGGATTAGGTCTTGTACTGAGTGGCGTGTTCTTTTATTTTTATTTCAAAGCAAAAAAGTAAAATAGCGAAACCCTATCAGTGCCCTCTGTGACTAAGTTCATGAACAGGTAATGCCGGTTCTTTACCTTTGTCCCTGTAAAAACATTATTGAATTGAAACATTTACTTTTTATTATTTTAATTACTTTTTTATTGACCGGCAGTTTTGCACAACGCCCCCGTGAAGTACAAATACAAAATCATTTCTGGACAAGCATCAACACACAGGCCCGCATCAGTAATAAATGGACGCTTATTACCGATGTACAAATCCGTCGTACCAATTATTTAAAGAATAATAATTTTTATTACACAAGACTTGGCGCTTCATATGCGATTACTAAAAACCTGAGTGTAGCTTTTTCAGGCGGGCATATGTGGTTGGCTAACCGAACCGCCACCACTGAATTGTTTGTTAATGAAAACAGGCTGGTGCAACAGGTGCAGCTCAATCACCCTTTCGGTAAAATACAATTGTCGCAACGTTTACGCCTGGAAGAACGCTGGATTCAGAAATTAATGAACAGCGAACTGACCAATACTTACAGGTACATTACCCGTATCCGTTACCAGCTTAGCCTATCTGTTCCGCTCAGTAAAAACAAATATGTTCCTTCCCTTGCTTTTGCTGATGAACTGATGATGCAAACCGGTAAGGATATCATCTATAACAATTTTGATCAGAACCGTTGGTTTGCAGGTATTAAACAACAGATCATTCCCTCCCTGGCAGTTGATTTTGGTTATATGCGTGTATGGCAACAACGGCTTAGTGGATATCAATACAACCGTAACAACACCATTCGTTTGTTTTTTTACTGGCAACCTGATTTTCGTAAAAAACAATCTTCAGTAGAAACAGCGCAAAACAATTCGCCATTGCTGTAAAGCTTTTTGCAGTCATGTAACGAATACTTAGCTTAGTGGAATTGATCAACTCTACTTTCGCTATGAAGTATTTACTTTTTGTTCTTTTGTTGCCATTACAAATTTTTGCTCAGTCTTTTTCACAAACTGAGATCAACCGTTGGAAACAACAGGCGCAACGTGTAACCATCATTCGTGATAACTGGGGCATACCGCATGTATATGGTAAAACAGATGCTGATGCTGTGTTTGGATTATTGTATGCTCAATGCGAAGATGATTTTAAACGGGTGGAAGCAAACTATATTGAAAAGCTGGGACGTAAAGCAGAAGTGGCCGGTGAAGCCGAATTGTACAATGATCTCTATTTACGATTGGTGATTGATAGCAGTGAAGCCATTGCTGATTATAACAAGACGCCGCAATGGTTAAAAAAATTATTACAGGCTCATGCGGATGGAATCAATTACTATCTCTACACACATCCTGAAGTGAAACCGGCATTGCTTACCCGTTTCAAACCCTGGTATCAATTATTGTGGACCGATGGAAGCATCGGCGCCATCAGTACAGGAGATGTTACAGCAGAAGATGTAAAAAATTTATACGGGAATGGAAATGCAATAGTTGCTTATCGTCCAAAAGAATTTGTAGAAAACAGCAGTGGCTCCAATGGTTTTGCCATTGCTCCATCAAAAACAGAAAGTGGAAAAGCGATTTTATATATCAATCCGCATGTAACTTTTTATTTCCGTCCTGAGGTGCACGTATCAAGTGAAGAGGGGCTGAATGCTTATGGTGCAGTTACTTGGGGACAGTTTTTCGTTTACCAGGGCTTCAATGAATATTGTGGATGGATGCATACCAGTGCAAATGTGGATGTGGCCGATATGTATGCAGAAAAGATGAGCGGTATAGGTAGTAATATGATGTATGAGTACAACAATAAAACGTTTACTGTAAAACAAAAACAGATCAGCATTAAAGTAAAGCAGGGAAATGAACTGATCACAAAAACATTTACAACTTATTCAACACATCACGGACCTGTAATGGCAAAGCGTAACGGACAATACATCAGCGTTCGATCCAGCAACCGCATGATGACAGGATTAATTCAAAGCTGGCAACGTACCAAAGCAAAAGGGTTGGATGATTATAAAAAAGTAATGGCGCTTCGTAGCAACACCAGTAACAGTACCGTATTTGCAGATAAGAATGGAAATATTGCTTACTGGCATGGAAACTATGTACCGAAACGAGATACAAAATTCAATTGGAGTAAAGTGGTTGATGGCACAACACCTGCAACAGAATGGCAAGGTTTGCATGATGCAACAGAAACAGTGCAGATGATCAACCCATCAACAGGCTGGATACAAAACTGCAACTCTACTCCGTATACGGTTAGTGGTGATGCAAGTCCAAAGAAAAAAGATTATCCCGCATACATGGCACCTGATGGTGAAAACTTTCGTGGCATCAATGCAGCAAGAGTGTTGAGCAGAGAAAATAAATTTACCATCGATAAAACCATTGCAGCAGGTTACGATAGGTACCTGTCGGCTTTTGAAGTGTTGGTTCCTGCGCTCATCAAATCATTTGAAGCGAATATCAACCCAAAAGACAGCATGTATCCTTCATTGGCAGCACCCATTGCTGTATTGAAAAACTGGAATTATTATTCATCTGAATATTCCATTGCAACAACCCTGGCCATTGAATGGGCACAACGGTTGAACTCAGCCATCCGTAAAATTTATATTGAAGATGGTGAAGACGACCAGGTAACTTCCACCAAACGTTTTGCTGCAACAGCTACAGCCGATCAGTTAATAAAACCATTTTTGGAAACAGTCAATCAACTGAAACAACAGTTTGGTACATGGGAAGTTCAATGGGGAGCTGTAAACCGTTACCAACGCATCAGCAACGATCTTATTCAAAACTTTGATGATAATAAAATCAGTTATCCCGTTCCTTTTGCATCGGCATTATGGGGCATGTTACCTTCTTACAACAGCCGCACATTTCCAGGAACAAAAAAACGGTATGGCTTCCATGGCAATAGTTTTGTTTGTGCTGTGGAGTTTGGTGAAAAGATAAAAGCAAAATCCTTACTGGCTGGTGGTAACAGTGGTGATCCCAACAGCAAACATTTTACGGATCAACTCGTAATGTATACCAAGGGTCAATTCAAAGATGTATTGTTTTATAAAGAAGATGTGCTGAAACATGCAGAACGAACCTATCATCCGGGTGAATGATCAATGCCTTTATTTTTTTATGGTTGACGTTGAATTGCTCAACCAATTATTTTTATTGGTCATAAACATTGTTCTGAAAAACTCAGCGCCCGGGGCCTGTGCAGGATCTTTCCACCAACCTTGCCGTTGATCTTTGATCATTTGCTGCCGGTCCTGCATCATGTAAAAATGAAGTGATGGAGCTGGTGCAGTTTGGTTTGTATTCAAAAATATATTATTGGCAACTGAAGGTATTACAGTTACAACCGGCTTCTGTGTGTTGAGATTAAAATTAAAAAGCGGGCTTGTATATGCCGTTGTTCCGAATTTATAGGTTATAGAATTATTGGGCAGTTGTTGCTGTTGCCAGATTTGTTGCTGCTTAATATGATATCCTGCAAATTGTTGTGGTGTTGGTTTTTGGGGCATCAACTGAGCATATAGTCCTGAAAAAAACAGCAGGCATAAAGACAGCTCTATGATAATTGCTTTCCGGTGATGATTAGAGTTAAAGCGGAAAAGAGAAAATACATTCAGCATATACCTGGTTTTAAAAGTGAAGAAATGAATACCGGTACGGCTATTTAATTGTCAGTACATCTGTAATGAAAAGTTACAAACTGAAAAGAACAATTCAAAGTGTTTTGTTCTACTCCTCAAAATCATGAATGAACTGTGCAACCAGCTTCCCCTCCGCCTAAATTACCAACAAGTAGGTATTGCGTTTAAGACATCACTGCCCGAATTTTAGAGCTTGTATGATACAACCATTTTCTTAAACATGTAAAAACAAACTCATGAACGTATTATCACTCTTTCTCACAATTTTCCTGTGTGCAGAAGTATCTGCACAGAAAATCCCTTCCGCCGGAAACTACACTTCCGCAGATGGATACTACACCATTGTTATCTCTTATAAAGACAAAGTGTTAACCATTGTTGAGCCCAACAAAACTTCGCCTTACAAATATGTGAGTGGAAATGAATATCATTTTACCAACCCCACAAACGGAATTGAATATCTGATAGAAGTGGTTGATGAAACAACTTTGGCAACATACAAACCAACCAACAGGAGTAACAAATATTTTTTCTATTTCACCGGAACGGCCATTACACCTGCAAGCAAAGAAGACTTTGCTAAGTATTTTCCTATTGCAGAAAAATATAAAGAAAAAATGAAGGAAGATCCGAAAGATGCCCAGTTGTGGTCTTTTTGCGCTGCAGCAGCCAATGCAAGAAGCAGCTTTAGTAAAGAAGGGTATGAAGAATATATTTCAAAAGTAATTCCCTCAATGAAGGCTATATTAGAAAAGAAAGATAAATGTCCCTGTACCGATGCCATTGATCAAACAATGTTTCAAAAGTATTAATCAGCATCGGGATATAAATAATTTACTTTAAACTTTTTATATGACTATTACAGTAAAATCAATTGTACTCTCTGCACTTTTTTTTTCGCTTTGCCTTTATACAACTGCTCAGCAAGACACTCCGGTTATTGCAAAACCCAAACTAACCGTGATAGAAAATAATTATGATGGTGTAAAAGTAAAACTTCGGGTTATTGAGAGGTCTGATGGTGTAAATACCGTTGTAACACAAATAAGAAATAATACTTCTAAAGCCGTAGCGGTTCTTTTAATATCGCCAACTAAGGATCAAATAAAGCAAATTCTTGCTCCCGGTGAAACTTTTACCGGCAATATTGGTGATGTTACAAATTTTGCAGTAGGCACTCATTTTTTTGAACATAAACCGGAAGAAAAAGGGATTAGTGAAACCATTATTGACTGGATAAAAATTAAAATGAGAGAATATTTTATTTTGAATAATGGCGGGCTTGAGAAAGATGAGAAAATTGGAAGCGTTTGGGGTGGAAGAGGATAAAAATCGCAAATAAATAAGTAAACTCCTGTATAAACAGGGGTTTACTTATAACTCTATAATGTTTACAACTATTAAGGGCAAGCTCTTTTCTTGGCTTCGGCATTTGCAAAGTTATTAGCATCATTACATCCATATGTACGTGCATAATATTCCCAATTCAGTTTGCAGGCTGCTGATAAACGGTTGGGAATGGGAACAGAATAAGTAGGCCCGCCGTTGTAACAGGTGAACTTGTAATTGTAAGTAGAGTTATCAGTTACCATATCTTCTTCTTCCTCTTCAAACAAACCTTCACAACCGGTAAAGGTTAAACTGATAGACGCCGTTAACAGGAACAACATAAATTTCTTTTTCATAATTGATGGTTTAGAATATAAAAGTACATGGTGGTATAAGTGCACACAATACCAACAAAGGAGTATTTTTAGTATCCCTTATGAGTTGTTATTTAACTGAAGCTTCTTTACTTTTTTTACACAAGGATTTCAAATGCATGAACTCATTGTAAATACTTTCTAATCCGGAAAGCGGTGTATTGCAATCAAGACGAATAAATGCAACCTGCTTTTCAGGCGTATAAAAATTAATCCAGTTTATTGATGCATGTGTTCTCTTATCGCAGCGAATTATTTCAATTCCATTATTTCGATTGTTGGTATCATCACCTATAGACAACTCAAACAAATTGAATTGCGTGGATTGATTGCTTTTGTTGATGATGCTGATATCGCCATTCATTTTCGCTGTAATATAAACCGGTGCTCCGCCTTCAGCCCATCGTTTCAATTTTGCATTAATTGTATCAACCGTCTTTACAATATCAGTATCCTGAGCAGGAAGCATAATGCTGTTACAGGTGAGTAAAATGAATAAGAGCAGTACAGATTGTTTCATACAATATTTATTTAGTAAGTATTACTAAAAGTATTTTAAACGTAGCTCCTCCACAATACCACCAAAGAGGTATTTTGGATGCATTGTTTGGTTTCTATCTTACAGCGGTTACATTTGTTTAACAAATCATTCTAACTGCCATCATTAAGCCCTTATCATATTGCCTGTTTCTATTATTCTTTTTGATTGGACCTCTTGTAAAAGCCCAGGTTTATTTTTTTAATAATGAAACTGCGGTAACAATTCCAGCCAGTTCCATTCATGTTTATATCGACAGCTCTGTTAACCGGACGATAGAACGTTATCAGCAAATCAGGCCGCAATTACAAAACATAGAAGTAAACAAGATCAACCTCAGTTATGAAAATAAAATGTTGTGGATCCGGTTTCCGCTGGCTGGTTTTTCTACAACAGGAGATTTTAACTACCTGATGGTGCGTAATCCGCATCTCAATTATATCGGTGCATGGCTGCTGAAAGGTGATAGTATTATTCATGCTTTTGATCTTACAGGCGATCATGAGCTTTTCAACAGCCGAACTATTAATCATCCCGATTTTATTTTTCCGGTTCCCTTAACTGAACAACAACAATTTTCTTTTTTATTACTTATCGATAAAAGAAACGAACAACTGAATATTCCTATTCACCTCTTAACTGAAAACGGTTTTTTAACTTATAATCTTAAAAAAAATTTACTTGCAGGATTAATCACCGGTTTGGGTCTTTTCTTATTACTGTTCAGCTTTTTTCTTTTTTACAATATGAGGGAACGGTTGTACATCTATTATGGCCTGTATATTTTTATGGTGTTCTTTTATATTTTTAGTGATTATGGTTTGTCGTTTATGTATTTCTTCCCCAATCATCCATTCCCTGCTGATTTTACAAGACCGCTGGCTATATCCTTAGCCTCTCCGTTGTACATGCTGTTTGCATTAAATCTTTTAGATGTTAAAAAAAGAATGCCCGTTCATTACAAATGGTGCCTTCGATATCTTGTTGCCTATTTTTTAAGTCTGCTCATCAGTCTATTTCTAATGCCCGATACAGGTATCGTTCGTGTGGTATTGGTTTGGCTCATGCAGATCTATCAAAACATAACGGCCTTAACCATGTTATATATTGCCATTCTTGCAGTAAGAAGAAAGATCCCCTATGCTTCTTACATTATTGGCACAAGCATCGTATTGCTGTTATCGTTCTTCTTTTTTATGCAGTTTGTTTCCGGTTATCTGCAGGACAGCTTTCTTACCCGTAACCTCATGAACGTCGGCTTTACTGCCGAGATCAGTGTGCTGGCTTTTGTATTAACACTGCGTTTCAGAAATTACAAAGAACAATCAGAAGAACTCTTACGAACAACCAACCTGCAGCAGGAACAGATTTTTAAAACCATCAGTGATTATCAGCAGAAAGAAATGCAGCGGTACAGCAGTTTACTGCACGATTCAGTTGGTGCTCAGTTGTCTGCCATCCGTTTAAACCTTGAATCAATACAGAAAAATGTAAGAAACGAAACAATACCTGAACGAATGGACCGGTCAATTAATGATGTAAGCCGGTTAGCTGATGAAGTGCGACAGTTTTCTCATACCCTATCCCCTGTTTTATTACAACAGAAAGGACTGGTTGAAGCATTGAAAGAAATTATTGGAGGAGTGAATAAAAGCGACGGATTATATATTCAGTTTGAATCGATCGGCACCTTACAGCAATCCTCCTTTCAGTACGAACTGCTTACCTATAATATTGTACAGGAACTGATACAAAACATCATCAAACATGCACAGGCAACAGAAGCAATTGTTCAGCTGATATTGGAAAAAGAGTTGATTTACCTTTTTGTTGAAGATAATGGCAGGGGTTTTGACCCTTTTTTCATCAACGAGGGACTTGGATTTTCTCAAATCAAACAATTGGTTACATTCGTGCAGGGAAGTTTCCAGGTTGATTCTGAAAAAAATAATGGTTGCAGAATCTCCATTGAATTCCCTGTTCTACCAGATGAAGCAAAACATCCGCATTCTCATAGTTGACGATCACCCTTTCTTTTCCGAAGGGCTTATCAATGCACTCCGGCCACATCCCGAATATATTGTTGCTGCTGCAATTGAAAATGGTAAAGACGTAGTTGCCGCCATCAAACAGCATGAGCCCGACATCCTGATTCTTGATTTGAATTTACCCGGCATCAATGGAGTGCACTTATTTCCTCAGTTGAAGAAAGATTTTCCTGCTTTAAAAATTCTGGTCCTGAGTATGTATATGCCTGCTGATATAAGGATGCAGCCTGAAAAAGAATCCATTGATGGATATGTAGTAAAAAACTCCGGAACAGATACATTGATTACTGCTTTGGATGAGTTGTCGAAAGGCAACCGTTATTTTGATCCTATCATTAAAAACAGCAATCATCATAGTGGCGATGATTTCAGCCGTAAGCTCAAGCTAAGTTCCCGTGAAATTGAGATTCTGCAACTCCTGAAAGACGGTTATTCCAATAAAGAAATTGCACAAAAGCTGTTCCTGAGTGAACTAACGGTGAAAACCCACCGCAAAAATATCATGGCCAAGATGGATGCAAAAAATATTGCAGATCTGTTGCGGAAAGGAAATTGATCAATCAACACTAACTTCCAACATGAAGCCTGCAAAAAGAAATATTGTTGATGGCATAGAACATATGGGCACTTTTTTTCAAGCCATGCCTGCTATTGCCCTCTATATTGAAGCCGACTATGATCCTGATGAATTGGAGAAGGCTTATCATGCAGCTATGCAATTACCCGATCCGGAAGATGATGCTCCTGTTGATGAAGAGCATGACGGGTATGGGATTTGGTGGACCAACTGGATATTAAAAGGAAAGAACTTAAACTTTGTTATCTGTTTTGAAAAACATGAAATGTTATATGGATGGGCCATCCATTGCCCCGATGAAGAAACCTATTATAAGGTGAAAGAATATATAGGTACGCTATTGAGAGTATAAAGAACAAAATATTTTAAACCGATTATTTCAATACAACTCAATAGTTCATCAACTTCTCCACATACTCCTCCAATCTCGCCTTAGCCATAAAATTTTGTTCCAGTTCTATATTAAAAGGTATCGGTGTTTCCAATGAACCGCAACGCATCACCGGTGCATCTAGCAATGCAAAACAATATTCAGCAATCCATGCGGCGATCTCTCCGCCAATACCACCTATCAGTGTGTCTTCATGCAACAACAAAACTCTTCCCGTTCTTTTCACTGCTTCACGAATGGCGTTGTAATCCAATGGAGCTAATGTTCGCAGATCTAAAATATCAATCGATATCTCCGGATGCTCTGCTGCATAATCTTCGGCCCAATGAACAGCTGCTCCATAAGTAATGATGGAAATTTCATCACCACTTCTTACATGCCGTGCTTTACCAATTTCTATTTCATAATATTCATCCGGTACCTGTCCGCTTACTGAACGGTACAAGGCCTTGTGTTCAAAATATAAAATGGGGTTGGGATCGTTGATGGCTGCAATCAATAATCCTTTTGCATCCATGGGTGTTGAAGGATAAACTATTTTTAATCCCGGCACTTTCGTAAACCATGCTTCATTACTCTGACTATGAAATGGTCCTGCACCAACACCGCCACCTGTTGGCATACGTATTACTACATCAGCATTTTGTCCCCAGCGGTAATGGATCTTTGCCAAATTATTGACGACCTGATTAAAGCCTACTGTTACAAAATCAGCAAACTGCATTTCCATCAATCCTTTATATCCTTCCAAACTTAAACCCAATGCTGCACCAACAATAGCACTTTCACAAATAGGTGTATTACGTATGCGTTCTTTTCCAAACTCTTCAACAAACCCTTCGGTGATTTTAAACGCACCTCCATACTCTGCAATATCCTGCCCCATGATGATGAGGTTATCATGCGCTTTCATACTTTGATGAAGTGCATCTTTTATGGCATCAACAAAACGAAGACCAGCAGCCCCCTCCCGTCCCCCCGTGGGGGAAGCTGCCAACACTCCAACCTTGCTATTTATAAAGTCATTATTAATTGCAGAGTTATCAATAAGCAAGGGCTGTGTTTGGAACTCTCCCCCTCGGGGGGAGCTGGAGGGGGCCGCAAACACATCATCCAATTCTTCTTCTGTATCCACAACCATTGGTTGGGCATTATTGGCAATCTGTAATTCACGCTCAATTAATTCTTTGAACTCTGACCGGATTGCATCAACAGCTGCAACATTCAACACATCTTCCGACACTAAATAATTTTCATAATTTTTGATGGGATCTTTTTCTTCCCAGATCTCAAATAAATGTTTGGGTACATATTTGATACCACTGGCCTCTTCATGTCCACGCATGCGGAAAGTCATACACTCAATTAAATAAGGTTTCTGGTATTGAATGCAATAATCTCTTACTCCTTTAATTGTATCTAACACCGAAAGAATATTATTACCATCGATCTTGATTCCATCCATGCCATAACCTCTTGCACGTTCAACCAGGCTTTCACATTTATATTGTTCATTGATGGGTGTGCTTAATCCATACCCATTGTTCTCAATTAAAAAAATAACTGGAAGATTCCACACAGCCGCCACATTCAATGCTTCATGAAAATCACCTTCGCTGGTGCCACCTTCCCCCGTAAATGCCAACGATACTTTTTGTTCTTTTTTTAATTTATATGCTAATGCCACACCATCGGCAATGGCTAACTGCGGGCCTAAATGACTGATCATGCCGCATACGTAATGTTCTTTGCTGCCGAAATGAAAACTGCGTTCTCTTCCTTTACTGTACCCTTCTTTATTTCCCTGCCATTGCATATATAATTTATGCAGCGGCATTTTGCGTGTGGTGAATACGCCAAGGTTCCTGTGTAATGGCATGATCCATTCATCCTGTTGCAGTGCCAGTGTGGCTCCTACAGCAATGGCTTCCTGGCCAATTCCGCTAAACCATTTACTGATTTTTCCCTGCCTGAGCAATAAAAGCATCTTTTCTTCGATTAATCTGGGGTACAGCAAGGATCTGTAAATGTTGATCAGCTCAGGGTTGGTAAGATTTTTGCGATCAAACTGCATTTTTAAAAACAATATCTGGTGAAAAACAAAGTTCAGGTTTCAGTGGTATTATTAAAGATTTTTCTTTTGTTAAATGTGCTTACATGCATAATATATTCAGCGCCTGTATCTGCACAAACAAAAAAGAAAGACAGCGTTGCATTTGCAGCAGTTAAACCCGCCGATGAATTAAAGATCAGGCAACGGGGAACAGAATTGCAGTTGCAGTTTCCCCGTGTGCATTTCCGTTCTGCTTTAAAGATCATCAATAATAATGGTGCGGTAATGAAAGCAATCATGATTGATGAAGGGATGGAAACTGCTTCCGTTTCGCTTAGTGGTTTACCAAAAGGAATGTATCAATGTACTATTGAAAACCGTACGCAACGGTTTAGCAAGAAGATCTTGCTGCAATAACAATCAGCCTGCTTTATTCTTTTCTTCTTCTTTCAACACCATTTTGTGAACAAAAGAATTGATGATGGATAAACAAATGCTGAAGAGCAATGCATACCAGAAACCATCTACCACAAAGCCACGTACAAAATAAGCATCGAGTAAAATAATACAGGCGTTGATCACAAACAGAAATAATCCCAGCGTAAAAACAGTAACGGGCAGCGTTAACAAAACAAGTAAAGGTTTAACAATTGCATCGAGTAACGCCAATACAAAAGCTACAACAATAGCAGTTAAGAAATGATTGATGCTGATGCCGGGCAATAAATAAGCCAGCACAAATGCGTTAACAGCGGTGATGAGAACTTTTAGGATAAATTTCATGACTTATCTTTTTTTATAGAAACCTTATATAACAACTAATTCATAAAACTCTTCCGGTTGTAAATATTTATTTGCCAACTCCTGCAATTCCTTTGCCGAAATTTTTTTGATGGTGTTGACAGAATTATAAAAATAATTTTCATCCAGTCCATTCAAAATTAAATTTTTCCAGCGGCCAATAATATGAAAGGGGCCATCCAGATCGCCGAGAATAGTGCCGATGAGGTAATTCTTCACCAGCTGCAGTTCTTCATCATCCACCAACTCTTCACGCATATCTTTCATTTCGTTGTACACTTCTGTGATGGTTGCTTCACACACATCCTTCCCTGCTTCAGTACTCACCATCCATGCCGTTGTTGCAATATGATTGAGAATATAACTATGAATGCCGTATGTATATCCTTTGTCTTCACGGATATTACCCATGAGTCTTGAACCAAAAAATCCGCCAAACAATGTGTTCAGCACCTGCACTCCCTGGAAATCGGGGTGATGACGATTAGGAAAGGATCTTGCCAGCCTGATAGCTCCCTGCACACCATTCACATCATTGTTGATGCGGTATTTTTTTTCAGTTGCAGGATGTACCGGGTGTTGAATAGTTGGAAGTGTTGTTTTATTCAATGGTAACTGCCCGATGGTTTCATTCAGCAACTGTTCAAAATTATCTGGTAATAAACCTCCGGCAAAAATGGTACAATGACCATTGGTATAATATTGATTGTAATAATCCTGCAGTTGCTGTTGCTGCAACGCATCATAATCTTCTTTGTTACTGTACACGCCATAAGGATGTTCCTTCCCAAACAAATATTCTTCAATTAACCGTCCTGCAACAAAATCACATTTCTTCAGGTTCACTATTAATTTTTGTTGCATGTTCTGTTTAAAGATGTCGAGTTCATGCTGCGGATAAATAGAATCGGTGAGCATTTCAGCTATCACAGGTAAATGCGTTCCTAAATGACGGTTGATGCAATGAAGGATAATCGTTGAGGTTTCATTATAACAGCCACGGCTCAGGTGCGAACCGTAGTAATCAAAATGTTCATTGAGTTGAAAAGCTGTTTTGTTAGTTGTTCCGTTCTTGATCAGATAGTTGGTAGATGCTGCCACATTATTCTGTTGTTCGTACCAGTTGCCTGCTTTGAACACCAGTTCAACACTCATTACTTCCTGTGTACCTGCATTAACAGCATACACTTCTACGCCATTATCGAGTACATATTTTTCATACGGTTTGAGTTTTAAATCGAACTCAGTTGCGTCTTTTATAATTGGAGCTTGTATTCTATTTAACATTCATTATAATTGTGGACAGCGAAGGTAATTACTTTACAAGAAGACGTTTTAAATTAGTTGAAATGCCCCGTATTAAAAGCATGTTATTTTTGGGCCTTGCAGTGGCTGCCCTGGTGGCTCTTTCGCTAACAGCGTTGTATCTTCTTTTTTCAAAAAGCTATCCTGAATTTATCAACTGGGTTTTATCCGGTATGCATAAACCACATTTACAGCAAAAAGCTTCCACCTATTTATCTGAACAGCAATTTAAGCTGCTGCGGATGATTGCAGTTTTATTTTCTCTCTGCCTGTTGCTGTTGCTTTTTTGGGGATATAAAAAAAGAGAATGGCTGATAACCCGTTTGCAAAATTTCCTGGTGCAGGTACAACGTATAATCATTGGTTTTGCAAAAAACATTCTTCCTGTAAATAAATTTCACCGCATCCTGTTATTGCTGCTGATTGGTTTTTACCTGGTGCGAAGTATCGTTTCTATTCTTTATTATCCAATTGATTTTGACGAAGCCGATACTTATATGCTCTTCAGTTCGCAGGGACCATTGGTATCTGCTACATTTTATCCTTTACCGAATAATCATATACTCTATTCAATCATTACATCCATTACTGCTTTATTGCCGGGTGATCCTGTTTATCTGTTACGGCTTCCGTTAGTGCCAATCGGTGTTTTGTGTATGCTTGTTTTATTTGCATTTTTAAAAAAACAGTTTACTGATGAAGCTGGTTTGATCGGTCTAAGTTTTTTCATTGCTTCGTACCCGGTTATTTTATATTCCTTTTCAGCAAGAGGTTATTTATTGTTGCTGTTATGTTATATCGCTGCGCTCTATGCGGTTTTTCAAATAACCCTTTCGCAGAATAACAGCAGGAGATATTATTACTTATTCATCGTTTCATCAGTAGCCGGGTTTTATACCATCCCTTTTTTTTTATATGCATTTGTTGGGTTGCTGTTGTTTGCTTCGTTCTATTTGCTGTTTCAAAAAAGGAACCGTGACTTCTTTCGATTTTTTAAAGCAACCTGTATAACAGGTTTCATTACAATGATGCTTTACATTCCTGTGTTGATTTCTGTAAAATGGGAATTACTGAAACCTTATCTCAATCCGGTTTATGAAAGAAGTTCAATGGCTGAGGTTTTTCAAACAACCTATACGGTATTGGCGCAAACTTTTTTATCGCCTTCAATTCCCATGGCATTATTAATTGGTTTTTTTTTATTAGTTGGTTCTGTTGTTCTGTTGTTCAACATAACATCTAATGGCAGGGCCATTGTTTTGTTTGCCTGGTTGCAACTGGTTTTATCGCTGGTTGTGTTTTTTGTATTCAGTCAATTGTTCCCTGCCAAACCATGGATACATTTTGCTGTTGTTGTAACATTACTTTTTGCAGCAGTTGTAAATGCAGTGTTTAAAAGAACAGGTGTTCATCCTTTTTTACTTGTTGCCATTCCGTTTGTATTGATTACCACCGGCAGCATCATCGGATTCAACTATAAAAACAACAGTAGCGTAGCGGTGGGTTATAACAAGGTGGCAAAAAAATGTGAACAGCTGATGATTGAAAACAAGGTACGTGAAGTATATACCGATATCCCTTATTTTAAAACAATGATTGATTATTATTCTATTAAGAATAAACTGCAGGTATCTATTTACAATAGCCGCAAAAGCAGTGAGCGGTTTGCTTTATTTGATCAGCATAAAAAATATGATCTCATCATCACCTATCGCAACAATTCCAAACTGCCTCCTTTACTATACAGTTATGATACAGCAGTTCAGCAAAACAATACAATGGTATTACTCATCAGGCAGTCATCATCTGGGCAACAGTAGTTTGTTTCTTAGCCATGTAATACAATGTACTGCTGTTGTTTTCATCAAAGATATTTTTACTTTCTTCCATCAGCTCCTCTGCTGTAATACTTTGATAAATTCCCAACTCGGTGTTCATCAATTGTGCATCGCCCAGCAATTCATAAAAAGCTAAACTGTTGGCACGGCTCATAACAGCCATGTCTTCAAACAGCATGGTGCTTTCTGTTTTATTGATCACTTTCTGTAATTCTTTTTCGTCTACCAGTTGTGTTTTCATCTTTTCCACTTCTTCATTCACCGCCTGTTCGGCCACTTCAAATCGTACACCCTTTACCAGTTTTCCTTCAATGCCCAGTATGCCATTATCAATACTGCCGAAATGAGAACAATCCAAACTGCTGAAGATTTTTTTCTCTTTCACCAACGATTGAAATAACCGGCTGCTGGATCCTCCGCCTAAAATATCGGTGATGAGATCAGTTACATAATATCCACGCTCCAGCCTGGAAGCCATATGCCAGGTTTTAAAAAAAGCATCCAATGGAACATCGGCTGTTATTTCCATTCTTCTGGGTTCTGTTTGCTTTGGTTCTTTTGGTAACTGGCGATTATATTTTTCACCTGCAGGGATGGGACCAAACCATTTCTCTGCCAGTTGCATCACTTTATCTGTTTCCACATTTCCGGCAACAACCAGTATGGCATTACAAGGTGTATAATGTTTAAAGAAAAAGTTTTTTACATCCTGCAGTTGAGCTTCTTCAATATGTTTTAATTCTTTACCAATCGTCATCCATTTGTAGGGATGCTTTTTATAAGCCATCTCCCTTATTTTATGCCACACATCACCGTATGGTTTATTGAGATAATGTTCTTTAAACTCTTCTGTTACCACTTTGCGTTGCACATCTAAACTCTTTTCATCAAATGCAAGACTCAGCATGCGATCGCTTTCCAACCAAAAAGCTGTTTCTAAATTTTCAGCAGGCAGCTGGCAATAATAATTGGTGAGATCGTTGGTGGTGTAAGCATTATTTTCTCCACCTGCCAGTTGCAGTGGTTCATCAAAATCAGGAACATTGATGGAACCGCCAAACATCAGGTGCTCAAACAAATGAGCAAAGCCCGTGCGGTTTTCATCTTCGTCCCTTGCTCCCACATCATACAATACGTTTACAACAGCCATGGGTGTTGCTGCATCTTTATGTATCAGAATTTTTAATCCGTTAGAAAGAACAAACCGTTCAAAATTGATCATAGCATCTTTTATTAAACTTCATCTATAAGAAATGAAGGCTGTAAATTTCGGTAAAAAAGGATTGCGGCGTGTATTACTTTAAAATACTTCCAATTTTTAACTCTATCAGTTGGGGCTGGTTGTTACGGAAGATGAGCACCCTTATTTTTTCGCCGGCATTCTGCATCATGGCTTTGTATTGCTGAATACTGTTGCTGAAATTATTTTCCACACCAAAAATAATATCTCCCGGAATAAACCCGGCTTTCTCGGCAGGCGATCCCTGTTGTACTTCAGTGATCACAATCTTGCCATCAATAAAATAATAATTCATTCCAATATATGAATAATCAAACGGATCTTTCATATGTGTGTTGGGCAAAAGATGAATCGTCCGTTCAGGATAATTGATCACCAGGTTAAACCTCCGCAACAGATCGCTTCCTATTAAACCGGCAATACCAGGATAGCCCAGCACATTCAACGAATCATCATAAATATGAACAGGCACTCTTGAAAATTTATACGGACCAATTTTCATTTTTTTGATGGTGGTCAGCCGCATGGTAATTTTTCCAATCAATCCTTCAACCTGTGTGCTGACAACTTTTCTTTTTTTGCTGATAAAGTTGCTGTCGTTCACAAACCTGTCAGTAAACAGCATACACATACCGGCACCTGTATCAAAATATACATTCAGCCAATAAGATGTTTCATCCATCACTTCATGTCTTGTTATAGGAATGGATGCAAATGCAGGTTTGAGATAAGTACCGCCCTTTGGATATTTATATTTGCCCGGTGCATAAATAGAGATGATCTGTTTGTCGTAATCAAGACTAATGATATAACGTCTGAAAAAAGAGTAGCCGATAATACCATCAACCCGTAACCCATATACTTCGCTCAGTATTTCATAATCGTTGATATGAAAATCTAGTTTGTCAACATCCAGTCCTTTAAAATGTAAACTGCCACCTTTATAATAATGGAGTTTTTTTACCCCGCCAATTCCACGAACGGTTCTGTCGCTGGCTTCCAATGCCAGTTTATAATAGGTAGCCGTGAGCGTATCAAGCGAAATACCTCCGCTTCCTGTATCCAAAATAAAATTGAGTGTATCGCCGAAGTTATCCAGCGTGGCACGCAATATCACAATGCCTCCCGTTAATTGCTCAAACTTAAAGCTGGTAAGGAGTTTGGCAGGCGGATAATCTGTTTCCTGGGCCATTAACCGGGTACAGAGCAGCAGTAAGCATATGGTTTTGGTCAACTTCACCATTCAATTTAGCAGAAAGTTATTGGTTAGACAAAGGAATTAGGATAAACGCTTCGTTGTTCGTTAAATATCCGGCTGTACCTTTGCCGCCACGAATTACACGAATTGGCACGAAGGAAAAGGTTGAATATTGCCATGTGTTTACCGGTTACAACTCATTTATTAATTTGATGTATTATGAATCTCAACGATCTCTATAAAAAAGCTTCCAACTTTGAATTCTTATCTATTGAAGAAGGCATGTATCTCTATGAACATGCACCACTTACTGAGTTGATGTTTGTTGCCGATGAATTACGCAAGCAACAGGTACCACACGGAAAAGTTACCTGGCAAATTGACCGCAATGTAAACACTACCAATGTATGTATTGCCAATTGCAAGTTTTGTAACTTCTTCCGCATACCTGGACATCCTGAAGCATATATCACCGATATTGAAACCTATAAAAAGAAAATTGAAGAAACCATTAAGTGGGGAGGCGATCAGTTGTTGCTGCAAGGTGGTCATCATCCTGAATTAGGTTTGGAATTTTATACAACATTGTTCAAAGAATTAAAATCACTTTATCCCAATATTAAATTACATACACTCGGTCCGCCTGAAGTAGCACATATTACCAAACTTGCAAAGAGCACACACAAAGAAGTACTCACTGCATTGAAAGAAGCTGGTATGGATTCATTGCCTGGTGCAGGAGCTGAAATTTTAATTGATCGTGTACGTCGTTTGATCAGCAAAGGAAAATGTGGCGCACAGGAATGGCTGGATATAATGCATGAAGCACATAAGCTGAACATTACTACTTCTGCAACGATGATGTTTGGTCATGTGGAAACATTGCAGGAACGTTTTGAACATTTGGTGAAGCTGCGTGAAGTACAAAGCCGCAAACCTGAAGAAGCAAAGGGATTTCTTGCATTTATTCCATGGACCTTCCAGGATGTTGATACGCTATTGGCAAAGATTCGTGGTGTACATAATTTAACCACGGCTGATGAATATGTTCGTATGATCGCTATCAGCCGCATCATGCTACCGAATATAAAAAACATACAGGCCAGCTGGTTAACAGTTGGTAAAGAAACGGCACAGCTTTGTTTGCATGGAGGTGCCAATGATTTCGGCAGCATCATGCTCGAAGAAAATGTAGTGAGTGCTGCCGGTGCTCCGCATCGCTTTACGTACAAATCAATACAGGAAGCTATTCGTGAAGCTGGCTTTGAACCACAACTCCGTACACAGCAATATGAGTGGAGAGAATTACCGCAGTTGATTGAAGAACAGGTGGTGGATTATTGATGATGAAAAACTTTGCCAAAGTTTTGAATCGTTATAAATATTCAATCAGCCTTTTACAACTTTGGCAAAGTTGGAT
>JANMOR010000026.1:0-2943 GCA_031369435.1 Chitinophagaceae bacterium | reverse complement strand
TGAGCTCGTGGAGGCACTTGACCTTGAGGTATCACCGCTTGATCGGGATAAAACGGAAAATCCCTTTGTTTCCAATAACTTAAATCTCGGTATGGCTTCTGCAAAACAAATGATCGATGCATGTATGGATACCGGCGTGCATTATACCGACATCAATGGTGATATCTCCGTTTTTGAAATGCTGAAAAAATATGATGCCGCAGCAAAAGAAAAAAACATCATGGTTATGCCGGGCGTTGGCTTTGACGTGGTGCCTACCGATTGCATTGCATTGCAGTTAAAAAATAAAATGCCAGGTGCTACACATCTTACATTAGCTTTTGCATCCTTGGGTGGAGGACTTTCGCATGGCACGGCTACTACAATGGCGAGTAAGATCGGCGAAGGAGGTGCTGTGAGGGAAAACGGAAAGATCGTTCACAAGCCACTTGGACAAAAAGGAATGTGGGTTGATTTTTTGGGAACCGGGGGGAAGAAGATATTTGTAATGAGTATACCCTGGGGTGATATCTCCACTGCACATTTTACTACAGGGATACCGAACATTGAAACCTACACCGGCATTAAACCATCTGTTTATCGTGTGCTTAAGCTGCAATTCATATTTAATTTTTTATTGCGTACAAAATTTGTCCGTGGTTTTATTCAAAAAAAGATCAACCAAAACCCTCCAGGACCAACTGATGAAAAAAGAGCAAAAGCAAAAACCTATGTATGGGGTAAAGTAAACAATGCGGCAGGAAAAGAAGTAATCAGAAAAATAGTTTGTGCTGATGGCTATACCGTAACTGCCATTGGCTGTTTGCTCATTACACAAAAAATTCTCGCAGGAAATTTCAAAGCAGGATATCAAACACCGGCAGCTTGTTATGGACAGAACTTGATTTTTGAAATTCCCGGTTCAGCAACCATCAACTAAGGAAGCAGGATATAACCATCAGCGTTATACGTTACTACAAATGGCTTTGCTGATAATGGTGTAAGCATGATAAAGATGCGTGTATAGAATTGATATGTTCTTTTCCTCTTATCTTTTTTCTTTTTGTTGAAATCATATATATCAGCAATAGAAATCAATTCGCCTGATGCAATTTGATATATCCCACTGATGTTGCCAAGAGCCCATCCAAAATAAGCATCCGCATTTAAATCAATACGTTTGATACAATAATGCTGACTGTCAGAATCAACGGCTCTGCAATGTTGATCAATAATATACTTTGGGCTGATTTTTTTTAATTGTATAAAATCTGAATCGGAAAGAAGATAGGTTGATCCTGAACCCAGCAGATAATGCTTCAGTAAATCCCGTTCAAGTGTTGAATTCATTTTAGGATGCAGTAAAACAGCTCTGTACAGTAACTTCTTGTATCCTCTCAATTGTTTTGCAGGTGCATTAAGTTCAGTTGAATCAACAGCATAAATAGATACCGGTATTAATAACAACAATAAGCAATAAATCAATTTCATAAAGTTTTAAAAATAACAATTTTCAGCAGGCTGTATTTATTTTAGTTCCGCTCCTTAGTTTTGCGTGCCTGAAAGATTATTATACCATATTAAATATACCGGTAACGGCCACTGTTCCTGAAATTAAACAGGCATACCGCAAGCTCGTGATGATCTATCACCCCGATAAGAATAACCAGGAACCTTATGCAATGCTCAGGTTTAATGAAATCAAAGAAGCCTATGAAACATTGATCAACCCACGTAAAAAAGAAGCTTATCTGCAGGAACGATGGCTCAGCAAAGCAAAGGGGCAAACGGTTGGCATGGACATGATTACAGCACCCAACATCCTCATTGAAAGCCTTGAACTGAACAAAGCCATTGCAACGATGGATGCTTACCGTATGGATTATGATACGATAGCCAAAAGAATTTCAACCCTCCTCAATAATGAGGTAATTGCTCAATTACTGGCTTTAAAGGAAACAGACATTCATCAGTCAATCATCAGCACTTTATTAAAAGCCACCTCCCCTTTTCCTTATCAACAAACAGAGGAAGCTGTAACTCAACTCAGGAAATTAGCTGATGAACAACCTTTCTTAATAAAGAAAATTGAACAGGTGCTTCAACAAAAAAAACAGAAAGAGTTTTGGTTGAAACTGAAAAATGTATTGGTACTTCTCCTCACTATTCTCATTTGTTTGATGATTTATTTTGCAAGCCATTAGGTTTGTTGAATGATCTGATCGCCTGAACTTAAATTTCCTGCACACTTATTTATGCAAGTTGATGAACGGTTAAACCAATCCACAAAACGACTGTTTTATTACGAAACAAACATTTTTATGAACAAAAGATTTTTTTCTTTAATGACAACTGCAGCTATTGCAGTAATGATGAGCTCTTGCGGAAGCGGTGAGCAAACAACTGAAACTACAACCGATACCATGAAAACAGAAGTAACAACTGATACTGTTGCTGCACCTGTAGCACCTGCAACAGTTGTTGACATAGCTGTTGGCTCGGCCGATCATTCAACATTGGTAGCTGCTGTAAAAGCTGCCGGTCTTGTTGAAACATTAAGCGGTGCTGGTCCTTTCACAGTATTTGCTCCAACAAATGCAGCATTTGATAAATTGCCGGCCGGAACGCTTGACAATTTATTAAAGCCTGAAAGCAAAGCAACACTTACAGGAATATTAACGTACCATGTAGTGGCCGGTTCATTGAAAGCTGCTGATTTGAAAGATGGCCAGAAGCTGAAAACAGTCAATGGCTCTGAATTAACTGTAACAATCAAAGATGGTAAAGTGATGATTGATGGCGCTAACGTAACTGCTGCTGATCTTACTGCAGGTAATGGTGTGGTGCATGTAATTGATGCAGTAGTATTACCTAAAAAATAAAGTACCCTTTTTCATTCTTCAAAAGTTGTTTCCTCCCTATTGGAAACAACTTTTTTTTATAACCGCCGTCAGGATTTTCAAC
>JANMOR010000004.1:0-3554 GCA_031369435.1 Chitinophagaceae bacterium | reverse complement strand
GAGGTCGCCTTCTTTTAAATCAAACATTGATACTGATTCAGATAAAACATATTGCTCCCTGGCTGTTCTGGGCAACGACAAAGAAAAAACACCCAACATTAATGTTTGTACAAATGCAGAACAGTCAATCCCCTTTTGTGAAGAGCCTCCTAAACGATAAGGTGTACCCCACCAATCTTCTATAATGGTGTACAGGTTTTTATTTTGCAATGTTTCAACCGGTACATCTAATTTAATTGCATATTTAAATTGTAAGGGAGAGAAAATTTCGAGTGATGAATATTTATTAACAACCTCTCTTGTTTGAAAAACCTGTTTTTGATTTTTACCAGAAACGGTGTTGCGTGCATTAGCAGCTGTTGTTTCAGGTTTTATTTCAATATGTTCAATCAATTGCGATTGTTTTGGAGTGTTTGCTTCAGCTGTATTCTTTGGCTGAAATGCATTTTTTACGGTACTGCAACTGCTCAGCAGTACAACTACAAAAAGGTATTGGAGGAATTGGTTTATGGTTTTGATTTTTTTCAGTTGTGCAAATTTACCTGCAATCGGCCTTTGTAACAAAAAACAAGCCAAATCGTCTATGCTTTAAAGATAGTCTCTGATAGAAACCTGACAAATTTTCACCTGTATATTTTATGAAAAAGATGAAAAAACATAGACTTAACTACACAATACTTTCTTTTTTGCTACAGGCATAACGTAATTGTGGATTAATTCATTGCTTCATTTCATTGCAGAAGCCGAAATTTGGACCTCTACTATGTCTAAATTTTCACATCTCCACGTTCATACACAATTCTCTTTATTAGATGGTGCTGCCTCAATCAATGCCTTATATAAAAAAGCAATAGCCGATGATATGCCTGCATTGGCCATTACTGATCATGGGAACATGTTTGGTGCATTTCAATTTGTTGCTGAGGCATATAAAAATAAAAACGATGATGGTTCATTAAAAGTGAAACCCATTGTTGGCTGTGAATTTTATTTAACAGAGAACAGGCATATTAAAACCTTCAGCAAAGAACAGAAAGATCAACGCTATCACCAGTTGCTCCTTGCAAAGAATGAACAGGGGTATAAAAATTTAGTGAAACTTACGTCGCTTGGATTTATTGAAGGGATGTACAGCAAGTATCCACGTATTGATAAAGAACTCATTCATAAATATCATGAAGGATTAATTGCCACCACCTGTTGTTTGGGTGCCATGGTTCCGCAAATGATCTTAACCAAAGGCGAAGAAGAAGCAGAGAACGAATTCAAATGGTGGTTGAATATTTTTCAGAAAGATTATTATGTTGAAATACAGCGGCACGGTTTGGCCGATCAGGATAAAGTAAATGCTGTGTTGCTGAAATTTGCAAAAAAATATGATGTAAAAATTATTGCCAGCAATGATTCGCATTATGTAGATCAAACCGATTTTAATGCACATGATATTTTACTCTGCATCAACACCGGTGAAAAACAATCCACGCCTGCTTATCGTGAATTTTCTGATGATGATATCAGTGTAAAGAATAAACGCTTCGCTTTTCCAAACGATCAATTTTATTTTAAAACAACTGGCGAAATGAAACAGTTGTTTCATGACATCCCCGATGCCATTGATAACAGCAATGAAATTGTTGATAAGGTTGATGTATTGGATCTTAAAAAAGATATCCTGCTTCCTGCATTTCCCATTCCCAAAGAGTTCCAGATTCATGAAAATGCCAATCTCAATCAATGGGAATATCTAAAACATTTAACCTATATCGGTGCAAAAGAACGCTATCATGAAATAGGTGAAGAAATACGTGAACGCATCGACTTTGAATTATTCACCATCAAAACAATGGGCTTTGCAGGCTACTTTTTAATTGTGAGTGATTTTATTAAAGCAGGCAGAGATATGGGTGTGTTTGTTGGTCCCGGTCGTGGATCAGCAGCAGGAAGTGTTGTGGCCTATTGTATCCGCATCACCAATATCGATCCTATTAAATATAATTTACTGTTTGAACGTTTTCTTAATCCCGATCGAAAGAGTATGCCCGATATAGATACGGATTTTGATGATGATGGCCGGCAGAAAGTAATTGATTATGTAGTTGACAAATATGGCAAGGCACAGGTTGCACAGATCATTACGTATGGTACCATGGCTGCTAAATCTAGTATTGCCGATGTGGCACGTGTAATGGATCTGCCTTTAGCTGAAAGCCGTGCATTGTCGAAATTAGTACCGGAACGTCCGGGTGTTTCATTGAAACGTGTACTGCATGCTGCCTTCACAGGCGAAAAAAGTTTAGCAGAAAAAGAAGGCTTTGGTCCCGATGAAATGGAAATGGTCAAAAAAATTAGGCAGATCTATAATGGTGATGATTTACCTGCACGCATTTTACATGAAGCTGAAATCCTGGAAGGCTCCGTTCGTAATACCGGCATTCATGCAGCAGGTATTATCATTGCACCACGAGATCTTACTGATTTAATTCCTGTTTGTATATCCAAAGAATCTGATCTGTGGTTAACACAAATTGAAGGAAGTGTTATAGAAGATGCTGGTGTAATCAAAATGGATTTTTTGGGTTTAAAAACTTTGAGCATTTTAAAAAATGCATTACAACTCATCAAACAAAATCATGGAGTAGAAATTGATATTGATAATATTCCTTTAGATGATATCAAAACATTTGAGCTTTATCAGCATGGTTCAACCATTGGCACTTTTCAATTTGAAAGTGTGGGTATGCAAAAATATTTACGTGAACTAAAGCCCGATCAGTTTGGCGATTTGATTGCAATGAACGCATTGTATCGTCCCGGCCCCATTGCTTATATCCCTAACTATATTGATCGTAAACATGGTAAAGAATCCATCAGCTATGATTTACCGGCAATGGAAGAATACCTTGATGAAACATATGGAATTACCGTTTACCAGGAGCAGGTGATGTTGCTTGCACAAAAGATTGGCGGCTTCAGCAAAGGTGATGCTGATGTATTGCGTAAAGCCATGGGTAAAAAAGACCGGTACACATTGGATAAAAAGAAAAGTCAGTTTATAGAAGGTGCTACAGCTAAAGGACATCCTGCAGATAAATTAGAAAAGATCTGGACCGACTGGGAATCCTTTGCACAATATGCTTTCAACAAATCACATTCCACCTGTTATGCATTGGTTGCCTATCAAACAGCTTATTTAAAAGCACATTATCCCGGTGAGTATATGAGTGCTGTGCTGAACAATGCCGGTGGTATTGAAAAAATCACCTTCTTTATGGAAGAGTGTAAACGGATGGGTATAAAAGTGCTTGGTCCGGATATTAATGAATCACAAAATGGTTTTGCAGTAAACAAAGCAGGTGAAATACGGTTTGGTTTGGGTGGATTAAAAGGTGTAGGTGAAGCAGCAATTGAAAGTATTATTGAAGAGCGAACTAAAAAAGGTGCTTATAAGGATATGTTTGATTTTATTAAACGTATCAATCAGCGTACAGTTAACAAGAAAACACTGGAAAGTCTTACATATGCCGGTGCATTCGATTGCTATCCCGATTTTCATC
>JANMOR010000770.1:0-4732 GCA_031369435.1 Chitinophagaceae bacterium | reverse complement strand
CAGAAACGGGTGCTGATCTTCCGTTTTCTTTTTTGTTCAACAGCGAACGGTTGAGCAGAATGGTGCAGTTTGAAATCAATGGCGGTTTAGGGTTACATGAAATGATTCAGTTATTGATCGATAAAACATGGAAGGCTGCAAGAAGAACAGGAATGGAAGGATTGATTCAACAACAAACAGAACAGGTATTGTTAACTTACTTGCTTGCAGCTTCGGTTGATGAGAATAATTCTTTTGCTGTACGAAGTGTGTTGCAAAAATCATTGAACGATTTAAAAAAATATATTGAGCTGCAAATGAAAACAAGCGGCTCTGCAACATATACAGGACATCTGCAATTAGCCATTGAACGGATGAAAACTCCAAAGGATGCGAAGCCAACCTTACATAAAGAAGCACCGCCGGGTGCACCAATTGGTTGCGATTTTTAGGAGAGGTCTAAGAGATTAAAGGAGAAAAGGAGAAAAGGAGAAGCTGTTGTTTGCTCACCAGGAGGGTGACTGAAAACAACAAGAAGTCACCGTGTAGCATCTTCTCTTTTTCTCCTTTGAACTCTTAGTCTAAAATTTTCTGATAATACTGTTCTGTTTCAGTAATCAATTGACCGGAGTAATAATCAATTGTTTTTTGCCTGCTTCTTAAACCCATGCTGATACGATGTTGTGGATTACGAAGTAATTCCAGAATAGCATTCGTTATTTCTTCAGGTTGAGTTGGATTCACTAAGATGCCACCATTGATATCATGTAACATATCATTCATGCCGCCAACATTACCAGCCACAATTCCACGGGCCGCAGCCATGGCTTCTACACATACATAACCAAACACTTCCCATAAACCGGGGAATACACAAATATCTGTTTGCGCCAAATAATGTTCGAGTTGTTGTTTGGAAACAGGCGGAATAAATTCCAGTTGAGAAGCATATGCTTTCAACTCCTGTTTCATATAATCAATCATCAGTTTATGATTGCCCGGTCCACGATCTGATTGACCAATGAAACGAAACTTAGCAGTGGGGTATTGCTGCAAAATCATTGGAATGGCTTTTGTTAATTCAATCAATCCTTTTCTTATTTCTAACCGGCCGATATATGTAATGGTATCAGTTTGTGTATCTGCAGGAATTTTTAATAATCCCGTTGTTGGTTGAAAAGGATTTGGTAATACAGTGATCCTGTTTGCATCGGCATTCCAATGTTCCACCAATACATCTTTCATTACAGCAGAAGGAACACTCCAGTGATTGGACTGCTGTGCAAATAAATATTCAGCATCCTTTTCTTTTTTGTATTGTTTGATGCCGAATGTTTTTTTTAATTGTTCTTTTAAGGAATGTTGCTGATAGGTTTTATTCAAAGTCTTCACCCAAAAAGATGGTGTATGAAACCGAATAATCATGGGCAGTTGAGGAAAGCGTTGTTGAATAGAATAACCCTCCCGTTGATATTCGGGGCTTTCAACAAGATCAAATTTTATTTTCTGCTGACGTTGTACAAAATGATCAACGATTGCATAGTGAAATTGTGTACGGTCAGCAACCGGTATGCGGTGGACAGTAAGGTTTGTTGCAATGGACTCATTCAGTGAAACGGTTGGACCGGATGTAAACACTTCAACATGATGTCCTCTTGCAGCCATGAGTTGAGCAATATTTTCGGTATAGGTTGCAATACCACCCACAGCAGTATGCGGCGGAAACTCATAACTCAGGTATGCAATGTTGATGGTCTGCATGATGCAGCAATATAAGTATTGATTTTAGAAAAGTTGTTTCTTTACAAACATGAGCAGGTTGAAAATTGGTTTTGCAGGCAGGTGGGATCCCCGTGATAAAAAATCATGGAGCGGCACTTATTATTATTCTTATCAGCAATTGCAGGCCTTTGCAGATGTGGAGATCATTCATCTTACTTATCCCAAATGGTTGAGAGAATACCTGATCAGCTTTTATAAGAATCCGCAGAAATGGTTTTATCATCGCAAAACAGCTGTTGAGTTTTTAAAACCTTATGCAACTTATTTCAGCAAGCAATTAGAAAAGGAAATGATCAAACGAAAAGTTGATCTGCTGTATATGCCGGCAGCACCGCAATTGCTTGCATATACTGAGTTGCAGGTGCCAACAATTTTTATGACCGATGCTACTTTTTTCCAGATACAGGGATATTATGATACCTGGCAAAACTTTTCACCTTCCAATATCAGACAGGGAATTGAACTGGATCAATTAGCTTTTCAAAAAGCAACGCATTGTATGCTGGCAAGTAAATGGTGTAAACAATCGGCCATTACAGATTATGGATTAAGTGAAGAAAAAATTTCAGTTGTTCCATTAGGAGCTAACCTGGATTTGATTCCTGAACCCGGTGATTTGAATTTTGATCGTAACAGTTGCCGGCTTTTATTCCTTGCTGTTGAATGGGAAAGGAAAGGCGGCGCTATTGCTTTAGAAACTTTTTATCAACTCAGGCAAAAAGGGATCAACGCAACACTGCATATCATTGGATGTGTACCAGCTGTTGCCATTAATGATGCTGCCATAACAGTCATTCCCTATCTCAATAAAAATAATCCCGAAGAATTTCAGCGGCTTCATCAAATCTTATTACAAACAGATTATCTCTTGTTGCCAACAAGAGCAGAAGCAGCAGGTGTGGTTTTTTGCGAAGCCAGTGCATATGGTATTCCATCTATTACAACCAATACAGGTGGAGTATCAACTTATGTAAGAGATGGGGTGAATGGTTTTGCTTTAGATTTAGGTGCAGGTGCAGAAGCATATGTAGAGAAAATCCTTTCATTATATCAGGATCTTGCTTCTTACAAATCGCTTTGCATATCAGGCAGGGAACTGTATGAACAGGAACTCAACTGGAATGCATGGGGACAACAATTTCAACAAATCTCTTCTTCTTTATAAACCTGTTCTTGCTCTTTTGAAACTGTTCTTCAGCAATGAAAGCATATTCATGGTTCTTTTGTAATGAAACACTGTATGACTGTTCCTTATATTAAACAGAAAAAGAGTAAGGGAAAAGCTGTTATCTTTTTTCTCTTCCAGTCTTGTTTTATAACGGAGCAGAAAGGAACGGATATGATCTTTTACAAAATGCCTTTTTAAAAACATATTAATAAAATGAACACGTTGCTCCCTTAATTGCTGCAACCGCAGCTGTTTATCTTTAATATTTACAAGTTGGCGGGAAGCATTATCAGGATGTACCCGGTGATAGGTTAGTGTTAATTCAATACTGCCCACTTTGCCAACAGAAGAAGCTACAACACTCAACCACCAGTCGTAAAACACATCAGGTGGAAAAGGAAGTGCGTCTTTTAATAAAGATCGGTGAAACATAGAAGCATGGCCATGTATGGGGCTGTTGAAAAAAAGTTTCTTGGCATCGCTCCCGTTATAATAATGCACCACTTTATTTTTTTCATTCTTTAAAGGTTCTTCACCCATGAAATCTTTTGAGAGTGAATAAACAAAAATGCAATCTGCAGGCCATTTCATCATCATCATCTCTATTTTATGCAGCTCCCAGATATCGTCCTGGTCGGCAATGGCAATATATTCTCCTTTACAGTGTACCACTGCTTTTTCAAAATTTTTATTGAAACCTTCATTTGATTCATTTTGAAAAAAACGGATACGTTCATCTTGCTGTGAATAGGTTTTAATGATCTGGATCGTGTCATCTGTTGATGCATCATCTACAATAATCACTTCAAGATTCGTATAGGTTTGCTGCAGAATGGTATCGAGTTGACGGCGCAAAAAAGCAGCGCCATTATACGTACATAAGGCAATAGATACAAGGGGGGACATAGTTTGCTGATTCATCATTTTTGAATTCTTCCGGCTATAGAATAACGGATCTTTTGAATGAAGTTATCTTTTTTTGTGTAATGCATAAACGAAGGATACTGCATCATTATTTTCCGGAGGAAAAATGGATACCAGTAGGGCGAATAAAATTTATATACTGCACCGGGGCGGTTAAAAATATCTGTTCCTTCTGTCATGGCTTTTACAATCTGCTCATCCTGTAAATATTCATCTTTGTTAAACTCGGTATGTGCAAAAGATTGAATTTTATATTTGATCTTTTCAACACCACCCAAATACGAAAAATGCCAGCCTGCTTTTTTGATCCGCTTATAATTGTTCCGGTTATCTCTCAGTGTTTGTGGAGTTGTTTGTTTGTAATACTTCCCGCTGCTGAGGATGCTGCCGTTCCACCAGCGTTCATCTCCTGTGTTTTGGCAGTTTAAAAAATAGTAATGGAACAACATTGCAAACGAAACGGGTTCAACAGGTGCTTCCAGGTTTTTCAGTACAAGAGGATTTGGAATTTCATCAAGGTCGCTCAGCAATACTTTATCATCATCAACTATCAGGTGATTGACAGATGCCAATGCATTCCGCTGTCCGTTTTCCAATTGCCATGCCGCACTGGTAGGAGTGTATGCAGTTAAGTTATCCTGGAATATTAATCCTTGAGTAGTTTGTTGAACAGGGATGTAGATGATCTTATGCTGCCATTGTACAAAACGTTCTTTTGCTGCTTCAAAATGATAAGGCTTTTCTTTTCCTGCATGCGTAAGATTCGATTCTGCAATTACAAAATGATCCACCACTTCATCCAGCAGCTTCAGCCTCAACTCCAGTAAATCAAGTTCATTAAAAAAAGTAAAGCAATCAAAAACCTTCATTATTTGTCTT
>JANMOR010000673.1:0-2271 GCA_031369435.1 Chitinophagaceae bacterium | reverse complement strand
GTAAAGTGTAAAAACAAATTGGGTTATTTGATTCTTCTCATGTTGGCGTCCCCGCCAACATGGAAAGATAGTTGTTAGTTAGTTGGCGGGGACGCCAACAACAGCAAGAAAAAGGGCTGTCATCCTGTTCATTCTCGATTTATTGTTTGCTATGTTTATTAATTGCAGCAGGAACTTCAACATTTACTTCGCAGCCTTTACCCGGAAAAGAAATAATTTCAACTTTACCATTTAACATCTGCACTCTTCTCCTGATATTTTCTAATCCAATTCCTCCTTTTATTGCGTTAACGTCAAACCCTTTTCCATTATCCTTCACTTGCAATTGGATGATATGATTCAAGGAACGGATATTCATTTCTATAAGCGATGCCTGAGCATATTTGAGTATATTACTTAGTTGCTCCTGCAAAATTCTGTAAAAAACAAGTTGAGTGTTATTATCCAGCGGTTCTTTAAATTCATCAATATGAACCGAAACAGATAAATTTTCATCCAGGTTTAAACTCTGGATAAGCCATTCTATTTTCTCCTTCAGTGTAGTATCTTCCTCAACCAGTGGCGCTAACTGGTGTGATAATCTTCTTACTTCTGTAATAGCTTCAGTATTATATTTTTTCAGGTGATTCAGTATCTTAGTTACTTCTTCCTTGTCATCCAGTTTTTTTTGTGCAATATCCAGAAACAGACCAGATCCTGCCAAAATTTGTTTCACATTATCATGTAATTCCATTCCAATCTGAAGCCTTTCATTTTCCTGGGCATCCAAAACGGCCTGGTTGATCCTTCTTTCATCCTCCATACGATCAGTAATATCTACAAGCGTTCCTATAATAGCCGGCTCATTATTATAAACAATCAATGAAGCAATTACTTCTATATGCAAAACAGCTCCGTCGTTCCGGATCGCTTTGAAAATGTATTGTTGTTCAGCTTCGCTTTTATTGATTCGGTTATGATACATACTCAGTACATGTTCAATGTCATCATCATGTACCAGGCCTTCAAAAGACATTTTGTTGATTAATGTAGTTTTTGAATAACCAAATATTTTTTCAAACCCGGGATTTACATAAACAAGGTTTCCGTTCTGGATAATGTATATTCCAACCAGGCTTTGTTCAACAATGCTTCTGAATTTTTCTTCACTCTCCCGCAGTTCAGTTCTACGTTCTCTCCTCTCCAGGTCAATCTTAAGCATTTCTACCAGCATATTTATCAGATTACGCTCCTCCTTCAAAAATGGACCTTCGTCAAAATCCGGCATAGATTGCAGGTAAACTACCTCAATTTGCACATTTGTTCCTGAAGCTGTTTTCATTTGAGCAAGTTGACTGTTTTCAGACGGCTTATAGTTGTGTGTAGCATATGCAGTTTCGTTAACATTTACACGAACTGCAGTGATATCAGGATATTGCCAACCCAATGGAATAACTTCAGCTATTTTACTTATTAGTTTTTGATTCGAAGCGTCTTCATCCTGTAAAATGCGGCTAACTGAATATAACGTTTTCAGCTCCTTTACCCGCTCTCCAAGATTGTACACAGTTTGGTCTTTTATTTTTTCTGCTTCCTCCCGTTTTTGGATTTCCCGTTGCATAGCCATTAAACCTGTATGCAAATGATTGGTAGCGTAATACTGCAAGGCGATGATAGTGCCGAATGGTATGATGGCAGCCACCCAGCGTGTTACAGGATTATGCAAAACAGTTGGAGTTGGCAACAGGCCGTTTATCTCCAGGTATACCAACCCAAAGTCTGCAATTATCGTTAATAAACCAATAACAATTCCACCCCTCCAGCCAAGTAAAAACCCCGCAGTTAGTATTACACTCATTTGCATTAAAATGCCCGGTGCCATGATGCCACCTGCCGAGTAACATGGAATGCTGATATATAACCACAGCATAATTGTTAGTAACCATCTTGCCAGGCGAGTATAGCCAAAACGGTTTAAGGTAAGATTACATACAGCGATGAATATGGAGGCACCGAGGAGTAACAACCACCGTTGCCAGATTTGAGGGAAGAAATAGAACCCCGCAGAAACGATCCCCCCAGTTACTACCATCCATATAATAGCGAGTACATAAACCATATAACCCGGGTAGTTCTTTTCCTTGTCTGGTATTGAGAAGAAGTTAGCCATGTGAAAAGGTTTTGGTTTGTTTTCTATGCTGATGTCTTTGACGCAATTATGAAGCAATTCAATTTAGTATGTAAAAAGCACCTGCTTATGCTGGCGCAGGCCTGTTGCTGACCTGTTACTTG
>JANMOR010000661.1:0-3173 GCA_031369435.1 Chitinophagaceae bacterium | reverse complement strand
ACTGCAACACGTTTAAAAAACGGCCAGGTGCTTGTGTGTGGCGGATTTGCTGGAAACACATTATCATCTGCCGAACTTTTTGACCCCAATTCAAACAGCTTTCTATCAGTTGGAAGCATGTCCGTTCCCCGTTCCGGACATACGGCAACATTACTGCCCGACGGAAAAGTGCTGATTGCAGGTGGGTATAACGGAGATTATCTTTCCAGTACAGAAATTTTCGACCCTTCAGCAAAAACGTTTACATCCGCAGGCATGATGACAACAGCCCGCAGTGAACATACGGCCACACTTCTTAACGATGGAAAAATTCTTTTTGTTGCTGGTGTAGGAATTGGCTGGTCATTCCTTGAATCAGCAGAACTGTACGATATAGATAAGAAAGTTTTTTCTGCAACTGGTTCAATGAGTGTGGCACGTGAATCTCACACTGCCACCCTGTTGAAGAACGGAACTGTTTTAATTACTGGCGGACATAAAGACAGAAGGGCAAACATTAAAATACATGCAAGTGCTGAAATATATAATCCTGCAACGGGAAAATTTACTGTAACAGGTAGTATGACGAAAATCCATCACAAGCACGATGCAGTTTTGCTGCAGGATGGAAGCGTTCTTATTACAGGAGGCGCTGATGAACGGGATGGTAATGGTGCTTATACAAGCACAGAAATTTATGATCCAGTATCTGCCACATTTATATCATCTGCTAAAATGAATCTATCCCGTTATAAACACAATAGCACATCCATTTTATTAGATAACGGGAATGTGCTTATTACCGGTGGAACGAACCGTGCTGAGATCTACAATGCAAAAACAAAAACGTTTACAATTGTAAATGGAACTATGAAAACAAGACGATTATTTTCCTGCGCATCACTTTTAGTAAATGGCAAAGTTTTAATTACAGGTGGTTATGATGAACAACAAAACACAAGCGCCAATGCCTGGATTTATACTTACAACAAAGAATAGTTAATTCCTCCAATTATGAACTCACCCATCTTCTTCAAAAATCTGTAAAGCAATTACAAAGAAGCCAGACTGTATATCCAGCCATACAAAAAACATTGACCAGAAAATCATTTTGTTGTTTCACGAATATATAGTTACTTTGTATTTCAAAGTACTTTTAATATAAAAATTTCAGTTATGATTACTCCAAACAAAAGACTTACTGGCATTGTGTTCACAGTAGTGCTTCTTTTGCTCATCCCCTTAATAGCAATGCAGTTCACAGATGAAGTGAAATGGGGATTGGCCGATTTTATAGTCATGGGAGTACTATTGCTGGGCACAGGCCTCCTTTGTGAGCTGGTGTTAAGGAAGGTAAAGAAAACCGGGCACCGCATCGCCCTCTGTGCAGGTCTTCTGTTAGCGTTCTTCCTCATTTGGGCAGAACTTGCAGTTGGTATATTCGGGACACCGTTCGCCGGATCGTAACAAAATCATGAGAGAAAACATTTGCTCTCAACACGGTTTCCTTAAAGACACATTGTAATTGCGGCGTACATTACTGTTCAATATTGCTTCTCTCACTAAAAAAAGGATCATCCCTTTTACCATATAAAAAGAATGATCCTTCAAAAAAATCTTTAGTTATTTAATCCCTGTATGCCTGTACATAGGCAATTAAATCAGCTTTATAAGTTGCATTCGTAAACAGATCATTCAGCAGTGCATAATTTGCACGGTCAACCGTGTTACGGTAAGCCGTCTTCGCTAACTGCAACCTGTTTGATTCGCTGCTGATCAATAGCAGCAATCCTTTCACCTGGCTGCTGGTAAAATAATTGGCTGTGTTGTTAAATGTATTGGTGAGCAGGGTAATTTTTGAAAATGGTAAAAACTGACTGCTGATCGAACGGTGTAAATTTGTATAATCAGCATCCGACATTGCTATACCTGTAGTTGTTGTACCTGTACCACCATTGTTTATATAAGCTGCAAGTTCATCACGACTGCTCTGCGAATACAATAAATTAGAAACTGCCGAAAAGTTGATTGGATCAACAACTGTACGATAAGCTGCTTTCGCTAATTGTAACCGTGTGGTTTCGCCTGTTATCAATTGCAGCAACTGCACTACCTGGCTTGATGTAAAATAATTACCCTGCGTATTAAAAGCGTTGTTGATTGAAGCTATCTGTGCAGATACCGGCGACTGATACCTGATGTTTTGATACAAACTGCTGAAATAACTGTCCGACATGGCATTGCCATTTGTTGTGGGAGTTGTTGTATTTGTATCACCTGCACCTGTATTTGCATCATAATAATTTACATAATTCTCCAGTTCAGTCCTGTTTGCACTCACCTTGAATAAACCATATACCGGGCTGAAATTATCCGGATCCGTTACTGTGCGGAAAGATAATTTAGCCAGCGGCAGCCTGTCGGCCTCTAAACGTATTTGTTGCAGCAATTGTACAACTTGTATAGAAGTAAAGTAAGTATTGGGCGTATTAAATACTGAATTTAAATATGCATTCCTGCTTTGATTACTTGTTTGTGCTTTTAGGTTTCGGAGGGCAGTATTGAATTGCGAAGCATTATTACCTGTACCCACTCTCCTCTTTTCTATTAGTTCAAGACCACCCTCAGCAGTTAAATTGATGTGCATATCAAAATTACGCCTCAGGTTAAACTCTGTTGTCATGTTTTCCTCCATGCGGTTATTATTGGCTCCTATTCTTGTAAAAGTGATGGTATGCATACCTGCTTCAAGATTTGTTATGGGAGCTGTCTTATTAACAGTGCTTGTACTGGTGTTGCTGATAAATGTTTGTACATCTCCATCAATGGCTACCTGTAGATTTTTATTCCCATTTACGGTAATATATACCGCACTTGTTCTTTGCGACTGGCTGCTTTGTGCCTGTATACTGCAGGTAATGACAATACCTGACAGTATTAAAAAGATATTCTTCATAATATTAATTTAGTAATGAATAGATCGGGTGTTAGCTTAAAGAAAAGATGGGAATATCATGCCAATCATTTATATATGGGCTTATCTGTGCGCTTCGCTGTTGTGAATCGTTGACCAGCAAGGGATAAATAATGAACAATTTTACCATCGCAATTTTTTAAATAACCTGGCAATAACTTATAAGCTTGTATTGAGGTTTTGCCGGCAGGCATACAACGATATAAAATTTAATTACTTT
>JANMOR010000571.1:0-2608 GCA_031369435.1 Chitinophagaceae bacterium | reverse complement strand
CACCGGCAGCAATGGAGCTCAAAAATTGCCTGCGTGCATTGTCCTGTTGCTGTTCATTTTTCTTCATGATTTATAGTTTTAAGGTTAAAAAAGGTTCAAATGAGTTTGCAAAGACGTACAGATCAAAAATGCTTAGGGCTTATCAAAAAAGGGAGGGACTAACCAGGAACTAACTAAACTAATAATTTTATATGCAATATGCAAGGGGTAATTCTATGCTATGCTTTAATTCATTTTTATCAAAAGCCTCTGGGAAAAACATAAATGATAAAAATCAAGCTTTTGTAGACTGTTATGAGTTTTCTTTATCTATAAAGATAAAAATAAGGATATCTGGAAATTGTCTCCCTCCCGACAATGGCTATCCTATCATAATGCCATTCATCAAAACAAGCTGTGCAGGCGGTTGTTTTCTGTATATTAGCCCACCTAAATTTTCTTCCATGATCAAAAGAACTACTGCTTTTGTTTTTTGTGTAATGCTGGCATCAATGGTATATGCACAAAATAATTACAGCAATTTTGCTGCCCAAAACAGCCGCATTAATGCACTCGCAAAAAATTATCCACAACTGGTTAAAGTCCGATCGCTTACTAAAACAGTTGGTGGTAAAGAAATCTGGCTAATTACCATCGGCACTGGCAATGTAGACAACAAACCTGCCATTGCAGTGATTGGTGGTGTGGAAGGTCATTCGCCTTTAAGCACAGAGCTAGCCATTGGGTTTGCAGAAAACCTTTTGCAGGGTAGTACTACCGACAGTATTAAAACCCTACTTGGTAAAACCACTTTCTATGTATTTCCGAATATGAGTCCCGATGCGATGGAACAATTCTTTGCTTCTCAGCAATATGAACGTCAAGGCAACGGAACAGTTACAGATGAAGACCGTGATGGCAAATCAAATGAGGATGGATATGATGATATGGATGGTAATGGAAAAATTACCTGGATGCGGATTGAATCGCAGGTTGGTGAGTACAAAACACATCCTAATGATCCCAGAGTGTTGATCAAAGCTGATGTAAGCAAAGGTGAAAAAGGAAAATATATTTTAATGGCCGAAGGTTTTGATAATGATAAAGACAAATCCTTTAATGAAGATGGTGAAGGCTGTTTTGCATTCAACAAAAACTTAATTTACAAACATCCTTCTTTCACACCTGGCTCAGGTGAGTTTGCTGTTTCTGAAAATGAATCGAGAGCCTTGCTTGATTTTTTGTATGATCGCTATAATGTGTATGCTGTTGTAAGCTTCAGTAGTAATAATAATCTCAGTACAGCATATACATTCAATCCTGCTTCTGTTGCACAAACGATTATAACCGGCTGGTTACAGCCTGATATAAAAGTTAACAGTATGGTATCTGATCTGTACAATAAATCAGTAAACATAAAAGATGCTCCTCCTGGAAATGCTGCTGGCGGCGATTTTCTTTCATGGGCTTATTATCATTATGGCCGCTTCAGTTTCAGCACACCGGGCTGGTGGGTTCCGAAAACAAAACCTGATACAACAAAGAATGAAAAGCCATTTACAGTTGATGATGCAACTGCTAATTATTTACGCTGGGCATCACAACAAGGCATCAACAATACTTTTACTGAATGGAAAACAATTCAGCATCCTGATTTCCCGAATCAAAAAGTGGAAGTTGGTGGTGTTGATCCATTTGTTTTATACACTCCTCCTTTTACATTGGTTCCGGACCTTGTAAAAAAACACAGCGGCTTTTTAGTAAAGCTGGCGGCTTATCAACCGGAGATTGATCTGATCAATATTAAAACAGAAAAGCTCAGTGGCGGCTTAACAAGAATTACTGTTGATGTCATTAATAAAGGTGCATTGCCTTCTCATTCAAAATTAGGAGAACGGAGTTATTGGGTGAAGCGTATCAATGTAAAAGTAAATGCAGCGGGAAATCAATCTCTCATCAGTGGTAAAAAGAATCAGTTGCTGAATGTAATTGATGGCTATGGTTCTCAACAACTCACATGGCTCATCAAAGGAAACGGTAAAATTTCCATTGAAGCAGGAAGCCCTTCTACCGGAACTAAAACCATTGATGTTAACCTTTAATGTTCACACAAAAAATGAGTACAATGAAATTTCATATAAAACAAATCACTGCAGCACTTGCTTTGTCAGTAGCAAGCTTGTTTGCAACTGCACAATCGGCTGATCAGATCTTTAAAGCAGCAGGTTCGCCTGTTAATCCAAAAGTAGTGGTGAGCTGGAACCGTTATAATGATCATGCTGCTATTACTGAGATCGTTAAAAAAATTGCTGCTGCTTATCCGGAGCTGGCAAAGCTTGAATCAATCGGCAAATCATATAAAGGCCGTGACATCTGGTGTTTAACCATCACCGATTTCAAAAAAGGAAGCCCTGATAAAAAACCGGGAATGTATATTGATGGAAACATTCACTCCAATGAAATTCAGGGTGCTGAATTTTCTTTATACACTGCATGGTATTTAACTGAAACTTTTAAGGATACAAAGTTCATACAGGAATTACTGGCCGATAAAGTTTTTTATATTATTCCAACGATTAATCCTGATGGAAGAGACAGTTATTTTCATGATGCAAACACGGCAAGCTCT
>JANMOR010000568.1:0-1616 GCA_031369435.1 Chitinophagaceae bacterium | reverse complement strand
CCAGTACAAAATAAACAAGGCATGAAACAGGTTTTACAGGCTTACGCATCTTATAACCATTGGGCCAATAAAGAAATTACATCAGCCATCCTTGAAATGGATGAGAATTTGCATCAGCAGATTGTAAAAAGCAGCTTTCCCAATTTGTATGCAACGGTCCTGCATATCTGGGATGCAGAAAGTATCTGGCTGCAACGGATGAAGCAACATCAGCAGATACTGGTGCCCAGCAAAGAATTTAATCCAACCATGCAAGAAGCCGTGAATGGCTGGTTGGAACAATCGTATCAACTGATTCAATATGTGCAGTCATTAACAGATGAAAACCTCCATACAGAATTTGATTATAAGAATCTTAAAGGGCAGGCATTCCGCTCTCCATATTGGCAGGCGGTTCATCATGTGTTTAATCACAGTACGTACCACCGTGGACAGTTGGTAACGATGATGAGAGAATTGGGTGTTACCGAACTACCGGTAACTGATTTTATTTATTGGTGCAGGACAGTTAATAACTGATGATGTTATGTTTAAAAGGAAAAAGTTTTCTTCAGCAGTTTTGACTTTATTTTTGCTTTTGTACCTGGCTGCTTGATGTATTTTCCTTTTATGAAATACCAGGTAATGGTTTCTTTTGTTTCGGGATCAACAATAAAATATTCCTTTACAGCAAACTTTTCATAAACAGCTTTTTTCTTTTCTGTATCATGTCGCTTATTTCCGGGTGAAAGAATTTCAACAATTAAATCGGGGCTACCTTTTATTTTCCCATCTTTAATTATTCCGAGATTGTCAGTGGCTATAAAAAGTATATCGGGCTGTAAAGCATTTTTGCTGTCAAAAAAAACATCCATAGGGGCTGTAACACACACTCCCAAATTGTTTTTCTTACTATGATTACTAATCTGAACTGCCAATGCAAGACTTATTGTTTGGTGCAGGAAATCTGGTGTAGGTGACATAAAAATAGTATCGTTAATTAATTCAGCCAATGTGCCCTCCGGCAGCATCATAAATACTTCCATCCCAGTGCGTGGAGGCAATTGATATTTTCTTTTTGCTAATCCCATACTGCTAATTTACAAAAACTATTGTAAAAAACAGTTGAATGAATAACCCTGCGCTGGCAAGTGATCCACAAAGGCGGAACACTTGCCAGTGGGGTGCATTAACTATTCTTACTAAAATAAATTTTTATAGTTTGTAAATGTTTCTACAAAGAGTTCCGACCACTCATAATTACTAAATGAATATGATTCATTTAATCCTGAATTAGATTTTAGATGAAGCTGTCCATATCTAACAATTGGAATTTCATAATTACCTTTAAATCGTCTGTCGGGCTGTCCATTCTTATTTACTTTGGCCCAGGTTTTATCAATTATTTTGGTGTCTGAAGGAATTGTTTCTTCTTCTATAAATATAGACTGTCTAAAACTCATCTCAAACTCTTTTATATCTATCAAAGCGAATTCTTTCTTGTTACTTGTTATAATTACAAAAGCAGGATAAATATATAGATCTCCACCGTTCTTATTCTCAAAATGAAAGGCTTGATGTGAGGACTTAAGTATGTCAATGTTCTCAAAACTAAAAACTACCGGAACACGTGTTTG
>JANMOR010000554.1:0-5623 GCA_031369435.1 Chitinophagaceae bacterium | reverse complement strand
TGCGTGTACTTTTATTAATTAAATATAGCTGTCTTCGTGAATATAGTCTTTGAGTTACACCCTGTAACAAACTGCATTAATATTCATACCTGCACCTACTGAAGCAAATAAAATAACATCACCGGTTACAAGCTGGTGATGTTCTAATTCTCCTTTTCTCACAAGGTCTAATAATGTTGGTACTGTAGCTACAGAACTATTGCCCAACCATTGAATGCTCATTGGCATTACATGTTGAGGCACTTCATTAATTCCATATAATTTATATAAACGTTTGATGATGCCGTCATCCATTTTTTCATTTGCCTGGTGAATAAAAACTTTCTTCAACTCCTGAATGGATATGCCGCTTTTATCTAAACAATCTTTCATGGCTGCAGGAACATATTTCATGGCATACTCATATACTTTTCTTCCTTTCATTTTAATATATCGAATACCCGGGTCACTTTCAGGAAAGAATGATTGGCCCATATGGATGTAATCAATTTCATCCAATGAATGCGATTGTACGGAAGTGCTGAGAATGCCTGAATCTTCTTTGGAGGAATCTTTGTACTCAAGAATGGCAGCACCTGCACCATCACTGAAGATCATACTGTCACGATCATGCACATCAATCACTCTTGATAAAGTTTCCGTACCAACGATCAAGGCTTTCTTAGCAATACCGGCTTTAAAAAAAGCATCAGCATGTATCATTGCCTGGATCCATCCGGGGCAACCAAATAATAGATCATGGGCAACACAGGCTGGGTTCTTTATGCCTAAACGATGTTTAATAATATTGGCCAATGAAGGAACAGCATCTGATTGAATTGTATGCTTGAGCACATTTCCGAAATTATGGGCAACAATCAACTGATCAATTTCTTCAGGATTGATTTGGCTGTCAATGATTGCATTGTTGGCTGCAATTGCACCAATATCTGATGCATTCAACTGATCTGTCGTATAACGGCGTTCTTCAATACCCGTTATTTGTTTGAATTTATCAACTACTTCCTGTGGTGGCGTTGAAAGTGCAAGCTGATTTTCAGAATAAAAAACATGTTGTGCAAAATCGCTGTTGGCTTTTATAACAGGGGGGATATAAGACCCGGTGCCGGTAATAACTGTACGAGGCATAGGAAAAAAATAAAAGTGAAAAAAAAATCTGCTGTTTGTAATTCTACAAACAGCAGATACAGGATTGTTAATATCAGGACAGAAAAAAAGATCAGTAATTACTCAGCTTTAACAGCTTCTTCTGCAGTTTCAACCTCTTCATTAATAAGTAAAGCATCCTCTTCAGAAGCTTCCAAAACCGGAGTGTTATTGCGAATGACCAGTTGGAAATCATTATTCATTTCAAATTCATAACGTTTCCCTGCCAGTATTCTCATTGTTGAACTATCTTCCTGGAGAAGTTCAGCCAACTCTTTTGCAATGGGGTTGTGCTTCACTTCAGGATTGATCTTTCCGTTATTTAGCTGTAACTGTGAAAAACTGAATTTTGTTTTACGTCCTGCAACGGCTCTTTCAAAATCGGTGTGATTCATATTCAGTAATTGCTCTGAGCCTGTTGATCTTTTCAACAGGATGGTCATAACAGGCAAATATTTTCTCCACGTTGGCTTAAACATAAATCAATTCATTTTGGGGTCTTAAAAAAATCCAAACAGTAAAAACAGTTAATTATTTTCACTCAAACGGGTAAACTCTGCACCGTTGAAAATACGGCCAAGGTTATAATCCTGCGTTTCTTCCCACTCCTTAATTTTTGAATCGGAAACAATACGCCACAAGTTTTTTGATTTTAATTCATCATAGTCACCTATTCTGATAAAAACACCTGTTACGGTATTCCGTTGCTTAAAATGAATATTTACTTTGGCGTTTTTGCTTACTTTATTATCAATAAACTTTTCAATCATATCATTCGTCATGATGCTATTGTTTGATTACGATATAGACAACGTTGTGTCAGTTTTATTGCTTAATTTATTACCACCTGTTAGTACGTGGTTTTTCTTCACGTGGTCTTGCTTCTACTACTTTGATGGTGCGGCCATCAGTGTTTGTTCCGTTGAGTCCGTCAACTGCACGCTGAGCGGCTGCATCATCAGGCATTTCAACAAAACCAAAGCCACGGCTCTGACTGGTCATTTTATCCATAATTACTTTAGCTGAGGAAACTGTTCCATAAGTGGCAAACAATTGTTGCAAATCTGCATCCTGTACATTAAACCCTAAATTGGAAACATAAATGTTCATAACAAAAAAAAATTAAATTGAAAAAAAACTTGAGAAGAATACAGGTGTAATTGAAAAAAAGTGTTGGAAAAAGATGATTCGCTTACAAGAGATTAACTCAAATGATCGGTTAAAGGTAAGCTTTTTTGCCATCTACGAGGCTTTTATTTTTTGCTAGCGGAGTCAATACCATCAACTGTTAAGGTACATAAGGCAATAGCAGCAGGTATTAACATTGGCTATGAAGCGCTTTCGATTTTGGATAGAAAGATAGCTTCGATTTCCTCTTTATAATCATAACTGATTTAAAATAGAACAAGTTCGATCAACCATTTCTTTGTTTACATCAAGATGTGTTACAAATCTTATTTGCTGTTTACCCATTGCAAAACACAAAATTCCTTTCGCTTTCAGATTCTCAGTAAATTTTTCTGCCGTTATTCCTTCTTTCAAATTATATATAATTATATTGGTTTCTACCGGTAATACACTTTCAATTTTCGAATGAGAGAGAAGAGTTTGCTCAATTTGTTTGGCATTTTCATGATCTTCTGCCAAACGTTCAATATGGTGTTCCAAAGCATATAATCCGGCTGCAGCCATAAAACCTGCCTGCCGCATTCCTCCACCAAAAACCTTCCTGATCTTGCGGGATTTTTTGATTATCTCTTTCGTTCCCAGTAACAGGCTGCCAACAGGGGCTCCGAGGCCTTTACTGAGGCAAATTGAAATGGAATGAAACAGTTTGCCATACTCTTCTGGTTTTTGTTGTTTGGCTACCAGGGCATTAAAAAGCCTGGCACCATCTAAATGCAATGTGAGTTTGTTTTGCAGGCAAATTTGATTTATAGACTGTAAATCAGAAAGTTCATAACAACTTCCACCTCCACGGTTGCTTGTATTTTCCAGCACTACCAGCGTTGAAACAGGCTTATGAAGATCATCGGGGTTTATAGCATCTGCAACCTGTTGGGCTGTTATCCGTCCCCTGTTACCTTCCAGCAAATGAACCGATGCACCCGAGTTAAAAGCTATTCCCCCACCTTCATATTGATAAACATGCGACAGTCGGTCACATATCACTTCATCTCCCGGTTGGGTATGAACTTTTATTGCTATCTGGTTGGTCATTGTACCCGATGGGCAAAATAATCCCGCCTCCATTCCAAACATGGCAGCAGCTATTTCTTCAAGTTTATTAACAGTTTCATCTTCACTGAAAACATCGTCACCCACATTTGCCTGCATCATAACTTCCAGCATTTGCTCAGATGGTTTTGTTACAGTATCACTTCTCAGGTCAATCACTTCCATATCAGTCATTTAGTTTAAAATGCAATTTAACCGTTTGTCATTATTACTTGTTCATTTAGTAACTTTTTGAATCTTTATTTTGTTATTTGTGAGACAAAGTTTCCACTGCAAACGATACAATGATAACCAATATAGCCTCATTTATTAACAGGGGCTATGAAAAGCGGCTCATGATTTGTACCTTTGCAGACGGCAACAGAGGATTATTACCCGTATTTATTACTTCCGGCAAAGTTCGCTGTAAGTATAACGTTTCAAACAATTAAGAGGAAAATATATTATGCGGCAGCTTAAAATTGCAACTCAGATCACCAACCGTGATTCACAAGCGGTTGAAAAGTATCTCCAGGAAATTTCTAAAATCCCCATGATTAACCCCGAAGAAGAGACAACTCTTGCTCAGCGAATAAAAATGGGAGATCAACGGGCTTTGGATAAATTGGTACAATCCAACTTACGTTTCGTAGTATCAGTAGCCAAACAATATCAGCACCAGGGTTTATCATTGAGCGATTTGATCAATGAAGGTAACCTGGGACTTATTAAGGCAGCTCAGCGTTTTGATGAAACCAAAGGTTTTAAATTCATTTCTTACGCAGTATGGTGGATTCGTCAGTCTATCCTTCAGGCTTTGGCTGAACAGGGTCGTTTGGTGCGTTTGCCACAAAACAAAATTGGTACCTACAACAAAGCCAACAAAGCTTACATGGCTTTTGAACAGGAACATGAAAGGGAGCCTTCAACTGAAGAGTTGGCTGATATACTGGAAATGAGCGAAACGGAGATCAACAATATTTTCCAGAGCAACACCCGTCATACTTCACTCGACGCACCTGTGCACGAAGCAGAAGATGTGGCAATGGGCGATTTGCTGGAAGGCAGCGATGATACAGATGAAGATGTGATGAAAGATTCATTGCGTAATGAAATACGTCGTGTTTTGAAATCACTCAGTCCCCGTGAAGCGGAGATTGTAAACGCCTATTTTGGATTGGATGGTGAAAATGGTGTAACCATTGAGCAGATTGGTCAGAAATACGACTTAACTAAAGAACGTATCCGTCAGATCAAAGAAAGAGCCATTAAACGTTTGCAAAAAGCCCGTTACAGCAATGCATTGAAAAGCTATCTCGGAAACTAATTCATATAGTGGGTATTAAGTATCAGATCCCCTCGCTATGCGGGGGGATTATTTTTTTATGAAAATGTGAATTTTAAAACTGGTTATTGCCGGGAATTGTTCCCGTCGTAAATTTGAATGATGTACAAAGTTGTATTGCTGATAGCTTTCTTACTTGGTTTTATTGGTTGTGAAAAGAAAATCGAATTCGATCTTAAAGAAGCATCTGAACTTTTGTCTGTTGATGCAAGTATTGAAAACGGGCAGGATCCCGTAGTAATTCTCACCAAAAGCCTGAACTATTTCTCTAAAATTTCAGCCAGTGTTTTGAGTAATTCAATCATTAAAAATGCTGATGTATTTATTACCGAAGGCAATAAAACGCATCAGCTCAAAAGATATGATGTGTTGATTCCTGGCAATAATATTCCTTTCAGTTTTTATTCAAGCGATATCAGTAACCCATCAACTATTATTAAAGGTGAGTTCGGAAAACAATACCAGTTAAAGATTGTGTGGAAGGGAAAAGAATATACTTCAGAAACGCATATACCAGAGTTAAAGAAAAAAATTGATTCGCTCTGGTGGATAAAAGCACCCAATATTCCCGATACCAGCAGCAGAAGGATAGTAAGGGCTAAAATTACTGATCCACCGTTGTTTGGTGATTATGTCAGGTATTTCACCAAAGTCAACAGTCAAAACTTTTTGCCTGGTTTAAATTCTGCTTTTGATGATCAGTTGGTAAATGGCACTACTTATACTGTGGATGTGGACAGAGGGGTTGACCGGAATATTGAACTTGACTTTGAAGAATATGGTTATTTTAAAAAAGGAGATACAGTAACTGTTAAGTTCAGCAATACTGATAAAGCAACATTTGATTTCTGGAGAACGGTTGAGTATAGTTATTCCAGCATTGGTAATCCCTTCTCATCACCAACAAAGATCATT
>JANMOR010000517.1:0-2657 GCA_031369435.1 Chitinophagaceae bacterium | reverse complement strand
CTGTATCACTGTTTCAGTACCACGTTGAATATCCAGTTCCTGGTTGAGACGGTTATTCAAAAAATAAATTTGCAGGTTAAAACTCCAGCGGGGCATATCCTCATAGAAATCGTTGAGGTAGGGATTATGATCCACATCTTCAAACTGGGGAATCCATTTGTAATGCTTGGCCAGCATTTCAGTTAAGGTTGTTTTTCCTGCGCCGATATTACCGGCAATTGCCACATGTTTTGGTTTTTTACTTTTCGCCATATAGCCCCTATCCCCTAATTGGGGATGATTTAACTGTTTAAAATTTGAAATTTAAATACATCCATTAAAAACTAAGATAGATTTTTTTTACTCCCCTTCAGGGGGTGGGGGCAAAATAATTCAGCCCCATTGCCTGTCGTACAAGTTCAATTGTTTTTTGAGCACTTACTCTTGCTTTTTCAGCCCCTTTCAACATCACTTCTTTTAAATATTTTTCATTGCTTTGAAGTGCTGATGCTTTTTCACGGATAGGTGCAACAAACAGGGCAATATCTTCGCCTAATTGTTTTTTCATATCACCGAACCGAATGGTACAGTTATTAAAATCAGCTTCAAATTTCTGCACCGTATCCTCGCTGCTAACCAGTTTCATTAGTTGAAAAAGGTTTTCAATATAATCCGGTTTTAATGAATTGGGCTCTGTTGGACCCTGATCAGTCTTTGCTTTCATTACTTTTTTCCTGATCACTTCATCACTGTCGGCCAAATAAATCGTTGCATTTTGATTTTCGCTCTTACTCATTTTACCTGCCCCATCAAGACTGGGAACTTTTACCAGTTCACCACCAAAGTTAAAAGCAAGTGGCTCGGGGAACACATCGCCATAACGATGATTGAATCGATTGGCAAATGTGCGGGCCATTTCTAAATGCTGCTCCTGGTCTTTACCAACAGGAACAAATTTTGCACGATGCAGAATGATATCGGCAGTTTGCAATACAGGGTAGGTTAACAAGCCGGCATTTACATTATCAGGCTGCATCCGAACCTTATCTTTAAACGTGGTTGTTTTTTCAAGTTCACCTTTATAGGCCATCATGTTCAGGTATAAATACAATTCCGCTGTTTCATAAACATGGCTCTGACAGTAGAAAGCTACTTTGTCAGGATCTAATCCACAAGCAATGTTTTCAGCAAAAACTCTTTTTACATTTTCATTGAGCTCTTTTGTATCAGGGTGAGTGGTGAGCGAATGCCAATCGGCAACCATAAAATAGCATTCATATTCTTCCTGCATTTTTACATAGTTCCTGATGGCACCGAAATAATTCCCCAGGTGCAGATATCCCGTAGGACGGATGCCGCTCATTACAACCTGCCTGCCGGCAGGCATGGTTTCTTTTCGATTGCTCATATGTGTAATAAAATTTCAGCCTTTGTAAGTGGGCGAAGATAACGAGAGTTTTGCATCAAAAACGTTGATAACTGAATCGATTTGACTAATCAAAAACGGGAGTAAAAACAAGAATCCCCTTGCGATACAAGGGGATTCTTTATCAAATAAAATTCAATTTAATAACTTCTCAATTTTAATTCAACCCTGCGGTTTTTAGATTTACCGGCAGCAGTTTTATTATCAGCAACAGGACGATCAGGTCCAAAACCTGCTGCTGTTAATCTTGTTCCTTCAACACCTTGTGCAATGAGGTAAGCTTTTACAGCATGTGCACGGTTATCAGAAAGCAACTGGTTTTTGGCTGCATCACCAACATTATCTGTATGCCCTTCAACATCTAACTGCAGCGTTGGGTTTTCTTTTAAGATCTTTGCTACTTCATTTAATGGAGCATATGATTTTTTCTGCAGTTGATAACTGCCAGTATTAAAAAATACATTCTTTGCAGCAAATTCAACTTTTGTAATTACTTCAGGCTTAATTTCAGGACAACCTGCGTTTGAAGCAACACCTATTACAGCAGGACATTTATCTTCTTCGTCATTTACACCATCTCCATCTGTATCAGGAACAGGGCAACCGTTGTAACGGGCAACACCTGAAACAGTAACGCATTTATCTTCTTCGTCATTAATACCATCTTTATCTGTGTCTGGTACAGGGCAGCCGTTGTAACGGGCCATACCTGCAACAGCCGGACATTTATCATCTTTATCAGCAATACCATCTTTATCCCCATCCGGACAACCACGCAATGAAGCCAATCCTGCCACATCAGGGCACATATCATTATCATCTAATACACCATCACCATCTTTATCCTTTGGTGGTTCTGGTACTGGTGGTGGTGGAACTACAATTGTTTCAACTTTGTTTTCTTTAATTGGTACGCTGATTCCTAAGGAATGTAAAAAACTATAATTTGATCCCGGGCTGATAGCAATACGATAATCAGAATTAATATGAACATACACCTGGTTATACAAATTAAACTGTAACCCCACACCAACGGGCATATATGAATGATAGTTCGTTCTTTCTTTTGATACTCCAATACCTGCCTGTACATAAGGAACAATCCAATAATTATCGGGCAACAGTTTTAAATTAATGTTTGCATCTGCCTCTATATAAAAGTTATCTGAAGTAGCAGGATAAGAAATATTACGACCCGGATATTGAAGAAATGAAGTGGTGAAACGACCCATGAAATCAAAATAGTTTGTAA
>JANMOR010000494.1:0-5049 GCA_031369435.1 Chitinophagaceae bacterium | reverse complement strand
CAAACGTTGTATAACTCAACCCATAACCAAATGGAAACTTTGGACTGTTGGGCAAATCAATATAAGCCGATACATAATTGAGATCGTTTTCATTTTTTGCAGGACGACCTGTATTATAATAATTATAGTAAATAGGGATCTGTCCTTCTGTTCTTGGAAAACTCATGGGCAATTTTCCGGATGGATTATAATCTCCAAACAAAACATCGGCAATAGCATTGCCTGCTTCAGTACCTAACCACCATGTATAAAGTATTGCAGGAACATGATCGGCTGTCCAGTTAAAGATCAATGGCCGTCCTGCACTGATCAATACAACAACAGGTTTACCAGTTGCAACCAGGGCTTTGATCAACTCTTCCTGCACACCCGGCAACTGAATACTGCTTCGGCTTTTCGCTTCACCGCTCATATCTCTTGCTTCACCCACACTCACAACTATAATGTCTGCATTGTTAGCCGCATCAATCGCTTCCCGGAATCCTGCACGGCTTGAATCTGTAATGCCACAACCTTTTGCATAGATCATCTTTGAGCCAGAGCTCAATTTATTTTGAATTCCACTCCACAAAGTTTTTATTCTTGCAGTATCATCGGCCCAGTCATAACTCCAGAAACCTAAATTATCTTTTACAGCTTTTGCAAAAGGCCCGATAACAGCAATTGTTTTTGTTTGTTTACTGATAGGCAGTAAACCCACCCCTGCATCTCTCCCAAGAGGGGATTCATTCTTTAGTAAAACGATACTCTTCTTCGCCATATCTCTTGCTGCAAGCAAATGAGCAGGATTGTTCCACTGTTCTTTTTCTCTTGCTTCATTACAGAATTTAAACGGATCATCAAACAAACCCATTTCAAATTTCTTTTTGAGAATTCTGCGAACGGCATCATCAATCACACTCATTTTTACTTTTCCTTCTTTCACCATTGTTGCCAGGTGCTGAATATAACTTCTGCTTTCCATATCCATATCACTGCCGGCATTGGCTGCAAGTATGGCAGCATGTGCATTGTCTTTTGCATATCCATGATTGATCATTTCGCCCACACTTCCCCAATCGCTCACAACAAATCCGGTAAATTTCCATTGCTGTTTTAAAATATCACGTTGCAAATATTTATTTGCTGTTGCAGGAATTCCATTAAGATCATTGAATGAATTCATGAACGTGGCAGCGCCTGCATCAAGTGCTGCTTTAAAAGGTGGCAGATAAACTTCATGAAACAAACGCAAACTCATATCTACCGAATTGTAATCTCTACCGCCAACGGCAGCACCATAAGCTGCAAAATGTTTTACACAAGCCATTACTGCATCTGTATAACCGAATCCTTTTCCCTGGAAACCTTTTACTCTTGCTTTTGCAATCAAACTTCCGAGATATGGATCTTCACCAGCACCTTCCATAACCCTTCCCCAGCGTGGATCACGGCTGATGTCTACCATGGGTGCAAAGGTCCAGTGAATACCTGCTGCAGATGCTTCGATAGCTGCAATGCGTGCACTTAATTCAATAGCGGCAATATCCCAACTCGCTGCTTCTGCTAAAGGAATAGGAAATGTTGTGCGGTAACCATGAATTACATCCTGCCCAAATAATAATGGAATTTTTAATCTTGATTGCATAGCAACCTGCTGCAAAGTTCTTGTATGATCAACACCTGTTACATTAAGCATGCTGCCCACCATTCCTTTGCGGATCTGGCTTTGTTTATCGCCATCTTTGGTAATGGGACCGGTTGCAGCCCAATCGCCATTGTATTGATTCATTTGCCCGATCTTTTCATCCAGTGTCATCAGTTTTAAAACTGAATCAACACGTTTATCTGTTCTGCTCATCTGCGCAAATGCAGAATGTATAGTTCCACAGGCAATCAATACAAACGCAAGTTGCCCGGTCATTCTTATGTTCATAATATACCCTTTATCGAAAATTAGATCATTCTTACTATTATTGATACACTCTCACATAATCAATTTCCATCCGTTGGGGAAATATCTTATCATTAACCCCAAACTTACCACCCCAGTTACCACCAACTGCAATATTCATTAACAAATGAAATTCTTTATCATAGGGCCAGGTATCAACTCCTTTATGATCGTTCTTAAACTCCTGGTATTTTTTATTATCAATAAAAAATGAAATCATTTCAGGTGTCCATTCAATGGAATACACATGAAAAGCAGTTGACAGATCGGTAATGTGCAAACCACTGGTAATTTGTGTTCCCTTTATGCCATTATAAGCACCTGTATGAATTGTTCCCAATGCAGAGTCGGGCCAGTAACCAACGTTTTCCATAATATCTATTTCACCACTCTGCGGCCAGCCACCATATTCCCAGTTGGTTGGTAACATCCATACAGCGGGCCACATACCTGTGCCGGCAGGGAGTTTCGCTTTTATTTCAAAACGTCCGTACTTCCAGTCGCCTTTATTTTTTGTGACCAATCTTGCTGATGAATAGTTAGCATCTTCCATCATTTCTTTGTGCGCTTCAATGATGAGTTTTCCATTTTCAACCCTTGCATTTTCTTTGCGGTTATGCGTATAAAACTGCAGTTCATTATTTCCCCATCCACAGTTTTGCGGGCAACCCCTGCCTTTATCATAACTCCATTTTGAAGTATCGGGTAAGCCGGCAACAGTAAACTCATCCGACCAAACTAATTTTTTATACATGGTTTGCGATTGTACATTGTTACAACACAAACCAATGAATGCTATTAAGAGAAAAAAAAGAAATAATTGTAAATGACGTATCATGATCATACGGTTAAACGAATGAAAAATATTGTTATTGAAAGATAAAAAGGAAGTGAAAGATATTTAATTAAAAAAGGAAATATGATTCACTCCTCTATTGATTATAAGAAAAATTGCTGCTGATTTATTTACTGATACACCCGCACATAATCAACTTCCATACTGGCATTGGTAAATGCAGGATCAACTGCACCACCAAATGTTCCACCCATGGCCACATTCAGTATCAGAAAGAAATTATGATTAAAAGGAATAGCGTTTGAATTAACTACTGTATGAAACAACACATCATCAACATAAATCTTAATGGCAGCAGCTGTCCACTCCACTTTATAAATATGAAATTCAGTTGATGCATTGCTGATTACTTTCGTATTGCCATCGGCACTGCCACCTGAACGGCCGGGATAATGCAGTGTTCCATAAATACGATTCAGATCATTACCCTTATGCTCCATGATATCAATTTCGCCACATGCGGGCCATCCAACTGTATTAATATTATCGCCCAGCATCCAGATTGCAGGCCATGTGCCTCCACCTGCCGGCAGCTTTGCTCTTGCTTCCACCACACCATACTTAAAAATAAATTTACCTTTCGATAACATTCGTGTTGATGTGTAATTACTGCCACTGAAAATTTCTTTGATGAGATTAATGCGTAACACTCCGTTTTGTACAATTACATTTTCAGGACGATTGGTATAATACTGCAGTTCAGCATTACCCCAACCACCTCCTCCCAAATCATAACCCCATTTAGAAGCATCTGGTGCGCCATTGATATTAAACTCATCACTCCATAATAAGGATAAAGCAACTGATACAGTTACCTGAATTGATTTTGAAATCGTTTTCCCACCTGCACTTTTCGCAATTACATTTACGGTGTATGTTCCTGTTGATAGATACTTGTATGTAACTACACCGGAAGGAACAATCTGAAATACACCATTTCCAAAACCATATTCAAAACTTGCTGCATTGGTTGCAGTTGCTGTAAATGAAACATTACCGCTGTTATCGGAACTAACCACTGCTGTAACTGTGAGATTGGAAGGCGCAATATCGGTATTATCCGGGCTGCCTTTTTTCTTACAAAAAGAAAAAGACAGCACGAATAACAACAAGAATAAAATCTTAACCCTTGACATATATTATGGTTTCACTTTTAATTTCTGATACCATGAGTTACCATCAATACCAATGTTCCGCAAGCTAACCTGTGTTGCAGATATAGACAGTATTTCATAGGTTGTACCACCGGTTCCAAAGTTAATAATTCCATTACCCGGAACTGTAAACTGTACCCTTGTTGAATTTGAAGGAGTAGAGCCGGAGGTTGCATCCATAAATGCCAATAGTCTTGTGCCGCCTGTGTTAACTGCATAACAATTATCGCCACCACCAAAACCATAAAAAGCACTTGCTGCACCAATGGAGAATGATGTGCCTTTGTTATCAATCGTCATTGATATCCTGTTCAATACATCTTTTGTAAAAGTGATCTCATCATCATATGCACAGGCTTCTCTTGAATTGGGACCTGCAGCATACCAGATAGGTGAAAATTGATCAGCCGGTCCAACACCAAAGTGCCCCGGTGCATCCCGATCAGTAACCCATACTTTTGATGTTCCATTTGTTAAAGCTGCAATTATATTCGCCGGTATTTCAAACGCCACAAACACTTTTACTACTTTACTGATGGTGCTTGTTACACCTGCTGTACCAATTGCATTGACAGTAATGGTATAGTTAGATGTGCCAGGGTTCGTGTACTTGTATGTAAGTGTTCCTGAAGGCACCACTCTTGTTATACCATCACCAAAGTCTATTTTATAAGTAATGGCATCAGTAGCTGCAGCGGTAATGGTTACATTACCCGTTCCGTTTCCATTGGGGTTTGCAAGATCAACACCTGCAATAGCAGTGGTTAATGTAAGCCCCGTTGGTGTTTTAATATCGCCCAATGAATACTCTTTCTTCTCACAACCATAAAATACAACGGTTGCAAAAAGAAACAAAGGGATGAATGATTTTATATGTGTCATAATTTATTTTTTGAAAATTAATTAAGTGAAATATCATCAAAATAAAAAGTAAAGTTGGAAGAACCATCACCCATTGTTCCAAGATCAAAAATGAACACAATTTTCTGATAGGAGTTTCCAACATTGATTGCGCTGAAATCAAAAGTCAACTCTTCCCATGCGTTTGCAGTGGTTGTAGCTACTTCTTTTTCGAAACTGATTCCACCATTTGCAGCGTTTTCAAC
>JANMOR010000371.1:0-7371 GCA_031369435.1 Chitinophagaceae bacterium | reverse complement strand
CATGATTTTTTGCATCCTGGTCGCCGGTTCGGGCATGGATGTCTGCTTCAAACGTATCCTGTATGATATAATCTCCTTTTTCATAATCAGGAGCCGGGCGGATGATGACGGCTTTTTGTGTATCGAGATAAATACCCGCTACAAGTTTCTGTTGTTGCTGTTTCATATAAATAATGTGCTTTATGAAAGATCAGATGATACCCCGATACAAAAAATAAGGTGTTTTTTTAACGGGTATTTATTTCATCTAAAGTTGGCGGTGTTTTAATTATCCTTTATTACAGCATTATCACAATTAATTATAATATTCACACATGAGGAAATAATGACCTGAAACCTGATTCACAATAAAGCAATTTCTTAAAAGCATGTTTTTTTAAACTAATCTGCAACAATTTATTTACCTGCCTGCACCGCTTTATTCTCTTCTTTACTAACGGCTGCTTTGTGCAGGATAACTTTTTCCTGTGTTATACTGAAGCTGATCTCAATCCATCCATTCAACAATCCATTGCTGCTGATTAACTGTACAGGAATAAAACGATGCGAAGCATCTTTCCAATCGCCAGCCCAGAAAGGCGGATTATTGATGCCTATAATTTGTTGCGCCAGTAAAACAGATGAAGCATTAAACCAGTTATAACCCGAAAAATTCTGTAGGGGTATCAGATCGTTTATATGGAGTACCGGGATTGATTCCTGTTCATTCACTGGTAAATTCGTTTCAAACGAACTGCTTACATACCATTGCCGTTTATCCTGTTGATTGATGCCATCACCCACCAGCAAAGTGCTGAACAAAACATCTTTTTGCCCGTTTGTATCCAGGTCAAAAGATGCAACCCTGCCAAATGCAATGGCAGAATCTTTCAAATTGGTAAAAATCATTGCCAATGGGTTTTGTGCCGGGGCTTCTACCGGCTTTTTTTTACATGCATCCATCATGGCTATTAATGCAAGTAAGAAGATGATATTTTTCATATTGAAAGTTTGTACAAAATAAATGATGAATCAAACCATACAGAAACTGCTTTTGCATGAACTGCAGGAAAAGTTGATTGAATTGAAAGTTGATAATTATTACAGCGATGTCAACAATAAATTTATGCTGTTCAGCTTTTCCTTTTTCAAATGCTTTTCCTATTTTCATAGTTCATAGTACTTATCATGATGGATACAGAACAGGCTTATAATGCATGGGCATCTCAATACGATACCAATCTCAATAAAACAAGAGACCTGGAAGCAACTGCATTACATACTGTATTAAATAGTATTAATTTTGAACGTTGTCTTGAAATAGGCTGTGGTACCGGAAAGAACACTGTATGGCTTCATGAAAAAGCAAAGCATGTTACAGCGATTGATTTGAGTGCAGAAATGCTGGCTAAAGCAAAAGAAAAAATCTATTCAGATAAAGTTGAATTTATACAAGCCGATATGACAACAGACTGGAATTTCAGAAAAGGTTCTTATGATTTGGTCAGTTTCAGTCTTGTACTGGAGCATTTCAGCGATCTCGATCATATCTTCAAAGAAGCGGCTGCTTCTTTGCAAACAGGCGGGCATGTGTATATTGGCGAGTTACATCCCTTTAAACAATACAACGGTACCAAAGCAAGATTTGAAACAGCAACAGGTACACAGGTGGTAACTTGTTTTGATCATCATCTTTCTGATTTTCTTTTGCCTGCCAAAAAATATGGATTCAGCATTGTTGACATCAATGAATACTTTGATGAAGATAACAGGAATGAAATTCCAAGAATACTCACCCTGCTATTGAAGAAAGACTGACATGTTAATTATTTTTCCTGCTTCAATTTAAACAGGCAATGTTGCAATGGCTCTTTCAATAGCTTTGAACGCATTGATCTTTCCATGACCAACTTTATTGAGATGTTCTACTTCTGACATTCCGTTGATATGATCTGCAGTTGATAAAAGTATATCCCTGACTTCAGTATTTGACAGATTAGGATTAATAGCAAGAAGAATAGCCGCAACAGCAGAAACAATGGCAGTTGCTGCACTGGTGCCGCAAAAAATATTTGTGTACTTCCCATTATTTTTTGTTGTTGAAATAAATAAACCCGGCGCTGCAATATCCACTTCCCTTCCATGACAGGAACCAAATTTCTGATCATCCGGTGAATTGGAAAGGTTCACCCATTCTGATCTGTTATTACAGGCTGCCACTGTAATTACTTCATCCATTACTCCCGGAAACCTTACTGTATGTTCATCCTGCTGGCTAACATAATTTCCTGCAGCAACACAAAACACCACACCCTTGCTGAAGCCATCTTTAATTGCTTCAGCCACTAACATATTGGGTTCTATTTTCCAACTGAGGTTGATGACACGTACATTATTATCTATTGCTGTTTGAATGCCATCACTGATATCCAGCGGATCAGCGCCGTGTACATTGTCTTGTGTAAAATAAATTCTGCCCGACATCATTTTGCAAAACGGGTTGATGCCTGCAACTCCAATTCCATTATTCTGAATGGCAGCAATAACACCTGCAACAGAAGTGCCATGATGATCCTGGGATTTCGGCAATAGCTTACCCTGTCCAAATACACTGAAGTTATTCTGCCAAAGAGTTGGGTTCTGCAAATCAGGATGTCTTGTATCAACTCCTTCATCCAATACAGCTATACAAATAGTAGGGTCAAGAATGATTTGACTGTCGGCTATCAATTGCAACCCTTCCAATATACCAATATCATCGCCTGCCAATCCATTGTTTTGTCCTGTGTTTTCAAAAATCCATTGTGCTGCAAACTGTGGATCATTTAAAACGATTCCTGTGTTCTTTATATGATGTAATACATGCGGTTCTGCAAAATCGGCTACACCACTTTCATAATAGCGTTTAGCCAGTTCTGCTAATTTACGCATCGTCGTTTTTTTAAAATGACAGATATAAATATGTTTCGCTTTATTGTATGTTTTTTTTTGGATGAGCCCGTTGGCCTTATTAAAGTCTGCAGTGCTCCTGCTGATACCGCCACGGAATTTAATGATCAGTGTTGAAAATTTTTGTTGACGAACCGTTGAAATATTGCGGCTGTTGATCTTTCTTTTTGCTCCCTGCTGATAAATAAAGTAAGACATAAAGTAAATGTTGAACAATTACCAGTTATAATACAATGCAAGACTGCCCCATGAATGGTTACGTGCAAGCGGCAATGCAGTTTCGGATGTACGCATGATATAGGGTTGAAAAATGGTTGTGAATTTGCCTATGTTCAACATCACTCCGCTTTCTGCTTCAAACAAAAAACGATTCACTTGTTTACCCGTCAATTCGTATGCATTCTTTTTAAACTGCCCTGTGAGCAATGCATTGTACACAACTGCTCTTCCCCTGAATTGCAGAAAAAAACTAAACTCGGGTTTTTTATCAATACGTGTAGGGGCCTGCGAAACAACTGACATGCCGGAACTATTAAATTTCCAGTAGGGTGTTGTAAAACGGCCGATGCGAAATGATAAACCACTTGCCATATTGGTATAGTAACCCATATTGGCTTCTACTAACCAGGTTGCCTGCATCCGTTTTAATTGTGTTTTTACAGGATGTGTTTGTTCAAAAATGGGTTTTACAAATTGTATCTGGTATAACAAGGTTGGTTCACCTCCATCTGATATTTGTGTGGGCCAGCCAACAGGAACGGCACGTTTGCCGGCAAAGAATTCTTTATGAATATAAGACTGCACAGCTTCGGCTACTCTTGTTCCAAGAATGCCCGCAATAAAACGTGTTGTAAGACTATATTGCAAGTTTAATTCCTCTGATGAATTGATGATAGTTGTTCGGGATGCACCAATGCCCAATACATTTCCAAAAGGACGGTCGTTGGTAACGGGTGTTGTTGATTCTATATTCAACGGAGTAAAAGCACCATCAAACAATTGCATGCTGGTAAGATAGAGGTCGCCCTCGCTATGCCACTTCTTCATACCAAATAAACAATCGGCTCCTTTTCTTAATAGTGGAAGAACGAAATAATTTTTATCAAACACGGGACCATTGATGTTGATGCTAACACCCATGGTGTAATTTCTATCCTGGTTTTGCGGTGTAAAAAAATCCTGGTCGAAGATGAGACCAAAGCCCCATGTTGAATCGATTTTTGCTGTTTGTGCCTTACAAATAAAAGAAGATGTAACTAAAAAGCAACAGATGATAAGGAATGATTTCATAAAAAAGGTTTAGGTTATCCTACTAATGTAAACAAAAGCCAAGTGAAATGAAAGCGTGAAAATACGGGTGGGGAAAACTGTAACTGATTAGAATCATTACAACGGGTTACCAATATTAGTATTGCATCCTTGCAACCACAGTACCTTTCAGTTTTAAACGATCAAACATGAAAAAAATCATCAGCTCCGGTTTTGTAACCAGTACCGTACTTCTTTTATTTGCTTATGTGGCATTACTGGTGATGCCCATCCTGATGCCTAAAGTGGCGGAGGAATATTATACTCCGGTATTTGTTAATAATGCAGACCGTAATGCACTGTACTATGTTCATCCGGTTTTGCTGGCATTTTGTTTGGCCTGGTTCTGGAACAGGTTTAAAACCATGCTGAAAGGAAATGTGTTGATGAAGGGAATTGAAATGGCATTGATTTATCTGCTGGTTGCTGTTTTACCATCACTCTTAATCACTTTCAGTGCTATTGATGTATCCTTATTAACAATTTCATCCTGGTTAATGTATGGATTTTTTCAGGCATTGATTGCCGGCCTCATCTTTTCAAAAATGCATGCATAAAAAACATTACAAATATTTTGGTTGAACAATGGTTGTATTGATGTGGTGTTAGAAAACAAATCCCCCCGCATAAGCAGGGGGATTTTACACAACTAATAAACTCAACGTTTCTAAAATTCACCTTACAACTATAAAACAAACTTCACTCCGGCCTTTTCAAAATAAAAGAGAGGAGATATCATTAATCCGGTTTCTTACCATCTAAAAACGTATTGATAGTATTGATCTGCGCCTGGTTATTTTCATCACTTTGTACAGTATAATTGCTGTAGAAATTTTCTGCAGGCGAAATAGTATTGTACAATTCTAAATTACGGCGGAGATAAGCCGGCACATTGTCAAACTCATTATTCGGTTCTGCAGCATGGATGTTAAACGAGAGGTTTCTCAACTTCTGCAAACGATCGGCTGCTTTCTTCCGTTGCTCTTCTGCCTCATCCGTTACCGGAGGCTCTTCCGAAGAAGCAAGATGAACATTTTGATCGGCCACGGGCTCATACTCCGCCGTTGGTTGTTCTGTTTTTTCCACCAATTGCATATTGAACGACTCTTCCTCGTCCTTAACTATATGCAACTGTGCTGGAAGTTCAACCGGTTTTTCTTCGGCTATTATTTCCGGAATGGATTCTTCTTTTGCATCTGCATAAATGATAGTGGGCTTCTTTAAAAAACCACCTGATACAATTGGTTTTGTTTCTTCAACTGGTGTGACCTGCTTTTGTATCACTATTTCCTCTTTCTTTTCTGTAACAGGTTTCACTTCAGCTACCGGCTCCAGTACAAATTCAATTTTTTGTGTTTCAACTTTTGGCGTTGTTTGCATTTGCATCACAGGTACTTCCCTTATTTCTTCTGCAATGGTTGGAGCAGTTAGATCTTTTATTTCTTCTGCAAACAACACAGGTTGTTTGTATTCTTTCTTTTCCGGCTCGCCCAGTGTAAGTACAATTTTTTCAGTCTTAGGTTTTACTTCTTCCTGTACAATTGGTTTTTTATCGAATGGATCTTTCTGCTCAAAACCTGTTGCAATTAATGTAATGCCGATTTCATTTCCCAGTGCAGCATCATATCCCAAACCAAGAATAACATCGCTATTTTCTCCTGCCTGTGATAATAAATAGTTTTGAATGATCTCCACTTCATCCATGGTAAATTCATGCTCACCTTCTGCACTATTGATGTTGATGAGGATCCATTTAGCACCACGGATATCATTATCATTCAACAAAGGAGAATTCAATGCTTCTTCAATGGCACGCTGTGCACGGTTTTCACCACTTGCACTTGCATTACCCAAAATAGCCACACCACCATTTTTCATCACCGTACATACATCGGCAAAATCCACATTGATCTGACCGGTACTGTTGATGACATCGGTTATACATTTTGCTGCAGTTGCCAATACATTATCAGCTTTGGCAAATGCTTCTTTCATTTTTAAATTACCAAACTGGTGACGCAGCTTATCATTGCTGATCACTAATAGTGTATCAACATAATCTTTTAATTTATTGATTCCTTCTTCAGCCTGCAGGATCCGTTTCTTTCCTTCATATCCAAATGGTGTGGTAACAATACCAACGGTGAGGATACCAAGGTCTTTACAAATTTTTGCAATGATGGGTGCACCACCTGTACCTGTACCACCACCCATACCTGCAGTGATGAACGCCATCTTGGTGTTTACTTCCAGGATGCGTTTGATTTCTTCTAAACTTTCTTCTGTTGCCTGTCGGCCAATTTCAGGATTAGCACCTGCACCCAACCCTTGTGTTAAGTGTGGACCTAACTGTACTTTGTTAGGAACCAAACTTTGTGCAATGGCTTGTGCGTCGGTATTGCAAATAATAAAATTCACTCCTTCAATGATCTGTGAATGCATATGATTCACAGCATTGCTTCCGCCGCCGCCAACACCAATTACTTTGATGATAGATGACTTTTCTTTTGGCAGATCAAAATGTATCATAAATTTCGGGGTTTGTGGGGTTGTAAGTTTTTGTTTTAATAGTTCAGAGTTTTTAGTTCTGAGTTTTTAGTTAGGCTGTATAAATTTTTGACTCCCAACTGAAAACTCAAAACACAGAACTCAGAATTTTTTATCTTCTTCTTCATGAAACAGATCGATCAATCCGTCTTTGATACTATCCATAAAACCTTTGAGGCTTTTTCTTTTCTTCACTCTTACCTGGTGTGTATCGGTTTGTTCATCATACACATTCACAACTTCAGCAACGGCCTCTTCTTTTATTTCAATTCCTTTCAGTTTGTTTTGTGTATTCTCAAAAACATTATATCCTTTTAAGATCAAACCAATACAGGTTGAGTACATGGGCTTAGCCAGTTCATCAATATGACCTGATGCTAAATGTTCGTTGGGGAAACCAATTCTTGCATTTAATCCTGTTACATATTCAGTTAACTGGATGAGATGTTTCAATTGTGAACCTCCACCTGTTAACACAATGCCGCCGTTGAGCATGCGGTTGTCTAATCCAACTTGCTTGAGATGATAGGTTACAAAATCCATGATCTCACTCATACGAGCCTGGATGATGTGAGCAAGATTTTTTAC
>JANMOR010000369.1:0-1556 GCA_031369435.1 Chitinophagaceae bacterium | reverse complement strand
GGTCGTTGGCAAGCTTTGCATACTTCGATGAAAACAATTGCAACGTCATTAACCTTATCAATATAATTGAAAACACAATGGCAATAATGATACGGATTGTTGTTTGTCTTGTTTGATTAAATTCGGCCATAGCCTCTTAATGGTTTTTCAGAATTCTGTGATCAGGTGTTTGTAAGAAATTTTTGTTTGCGTATAAAAATAATTTCGATGACTGTTACCAGCAACAAACTGATAACAACAGAACCAAGCGTTTTTAATACGAGATATAAAATATTTCCAAATTGAAAAGCCTGGATGGTAAACAATACTGCATGATGAAAAAAAGTTAATACTGTTACATACGTAATGTATTGTGTAAAACCAAGGCTGGTTACAGAAGGTTCACGGTAATTAAACTCAACCCCTTGTTGAGGCATGAGCAAATTAACAAGGAAAGGACGCAGGTAACCAATAAACACACAGGCAGCTGCATGAAGACCGGGTGTTTTCGTAAAGAAATCAAGACACATCCCTGTAATAAATGAAACTATGAGCAAACTGCCCCGGCCCATACTGAAAGGCAACCATAAAATAAACAGGTAATAAATGTAAGGTGTGATGTACTGATGTAATGGTGGAATTTGATTGAGCACAAATACCTGCAACAGTATGAATATGATTAACCGGATGATATTTCGTAAGAGGCTGCTCATTTCTTCTTTTTCAGTTTATTCTCCAGCTCCAGTTGTTCATTCCGTTGCAGGTTACTTACAACAAATACATTTTGCAAACGGCTGAAGTCATTTGATGGGCGCACCTGTAACAAATAGTTATTACTGCTTTTTTCAAGAATCACTTTTTCAATAGTCCCAATCATAATTCCCGGGGGAAAATCAGAATACTGGCTGGTTATAACAGAATCGCCTATATCAATTTTTACACTTTTGGGAATGTCCCTGAGCTGCACCAGTCTTGGGTTTACGCCATCCCATTCAATTTTACCGCTCTCTCCCGTTTTCTTCAATCTTGCACTGATGCGGCTTCCTTTGTTGAGCATGCTCATTACGGTTGCAAAGTTATCGGTTACATCCAGTACCACGCCTGCAACTCCGTTGGCAGAAATAACAACCATCCTCGGTTCAATGCCCTGCATCCTGCCACGATGAATAGTGAAATAATTATTTGGTTGTGAAACAGAATTGTTCACCACTTCTGCATCCATGTACAGGAATTTTCTTTTACCACCTGTAGTATCAACTGAAACGGAATCTGTAATAATGCGAAGTGTTGTATCGGGAGAAGAAAAATTTTCAACGAGTTTATTCTGTACTTCGTTTAACCGTTTACGTAATTCTTCATTTTCCTTTTTGAGATTGAAATAGCCGTTCACTTTTTTATACTGTGCTTCCACACTTCCGGTAATTTCACCTGCTGTATCCATATAAGCGGCCTGGTGAAATTTATTATACCTGAATAGCAGAACCATGCTGATGATTTCCAGTAGAAGAAAAAACAGCAACACCGAAAAACGTCTGATAAAAGCGAAAATATTCCGCACGGAAGGGTGGATGTTTTAA
>JANMOR010000342.1:0-2933 GCA_031369435.1 Chitinophagaceae bacterium | reverse complement strand
AAAACTGTAAACGATTTTGACGGGTTCGTCGAAGGTCTGACGACCGGCTCTTACCTGAAGGGTAAAGCCACATTTGACCCTTCTACCAACTCCTGGACTGATCAAAGTTTACTTGGAAACACGCTTGATGCTGCCAATCTTGCTACTGCACGTGTTGGTGTAAGAGTGCGGCAATGGGGAAACAGCCAGATAAATACTGTAAACATTTATGTAGTTAGAAATTCAGATGGCAACCAGGCAAACTGGAAGTTCATTAAGAAGTACACTATTGCCCAAGGCGACACTTCTTATTTTGACATTTATGTTTCGGCCCAGGAAATTGCAACTGCTTTAAACCTTCAATTAAATGCAAACACTGGCAATTTTGCACCCGGAAGTGTTTTTACATGCTATGTTGAAGTAATTACAGCTGAAGGGAAAAAATACACTACCAATAACTCAAACTTTACAGGTAGTGGAGCTAACTTTTACTATCCAATTTTCGCTTTCAGGGCCAGTGTAGTCTGTCCTTATGTTCCTTCTCAAATGCCCGGCAACTATGTTGTTGTACAGGATGGTTGGGATGATTGGTCTGTTGGGGATGTTTTAAATAACATCATTTCAGCCACAACAGCTACCAGTCTTTCATTATTTAATGTATATCCAAACCCTGCATATGGTGGCAATAGTCCTCAAGCAGTTTTGGTAAATATTAATCCAGTTACAGGTGTTGCTACTGTTGCAGATCAAACTTATGGAAAGTATGGCGGCACGGCTATAGCAGTTACAACACAGGGAAGTGGTAATTTTGTTTATTCGTGTACCGGTACAATTACCCTTTTACTCAGGCATCATGTACCAGGGAATCCTAATCTTTCTTATGGTAACTATCAACTTACTTTAAAGAAACAATAATTAAGAAATAGTTTCTTGATAGAAAAAGGCTGTCTCAAAAGAGGCGGCCTTTTTCATTAATATTGCAGAGCGATCACTTAATTTTATTGTTCTATTATACATTTATATGCCATCATTAGAAAACCGTCAGTTTATAGAAATAGAAAAGCCCATCAAAGAGTTGGTGGATGAGTTAAAAGAAATCAGGCAAAGGGCTGAAAAAAATCCAAAGGTTGATTATTCTGTTACCATTCAACAGTTGGAACAAAGCGTTCTTGAAAAACGAATTGAAATTACACAGCATCTTAACAGCTGGCAAAAGGTTCAAATGAGCCGTCATCCAGACAGGCCTTATACATTAAAGTATATTGAAAAGATGTGTACCAATTTTGTTGAGATCTATGGCGACAGGGGAGTAAAAGATGATAAAGCAATGGTTGGAGGCTTTGCCAGTTTAAATGGCGAAACGGTTATGATCATTGGACAGCAAAAGGGAATCAACACAAAAATGCGTCAGCTCCGCAACTTTGGTATGGCCAATCCTGAAGGTTACAGAAAGGCATTACGTTTAATGAAATTGGCTGAAAAATTTAATAAACCTGTCATCACACTAATTGATACTCCCGGTGCTTTTCCCGGACTTGAAGCAGAAGAAAGAGGACAAGGTGAGGCCATTGCAAGAAATATTTATGAAATGATCAGGTTAAAAGTTCCTGTCATTTGTGTTGTAATAGGTGAAGGTGCAAGCGGCGGTGCATTAGGCATTGGCGTTGGTGATAAAGTACTAATGCTTGAAAATACATGGTACACGGTCATTTCACCTGAAAGCTGCAGCTCCATTTTATGGCGAAGCTGGGAGAAAAAAGAAGTGGCTGCGGAACAATTAAAATTAACGCCTGATTACATGAAAGGCTTTGGAATTGTCGATGGAATTGTTCCTGAGCCGGCTGGTGGTGCACATTGGGATTACGATGAAGCTGCACAGCTTTTAAAAAAGGAGCTGATCCCGATTTTACAGGAGTTGAAGAAGATTGATGCACTAGAAAGAGTTAATCAGCGTATTGAGCGATACAGTAAAATGGGCTTTTGGGATGAGTTATAACTTTTCAAATTATAATCTGAAGTATATCATATGAATCTTAGCGATCAATTAAGAGGTACAGGCGTTGCAGTGGTAACTCCATTTAAAAAAAACATGGAAATTGACTACGTTGCTTTAGAACGGGTCATTAATTTTATAATCGATAATGGGGCAGAGTATATTGTTACCCTCGGCACTACAGGCGAAACACCAACGCTGAGTAAGGAAGAAAAAACGGAGTTGATCCATTTTACTTACCAGGTTGTTGAGGACAGGGTTCCTGTTGTTGTTGGTATTGGAGGTAATAACACATTGTCACTTATCAAAGACCTGGAAACATTTCCATTACAGAAAGCTGTGGCTATATTAAGTGCCAGCCCCTATTACAATAAACCTTCACAGGAAGGTATTTATCAACATTATAAAGCATTAGCTGAAGTTTCACCACATCCAATTATCCTTTACAATGTTCCCGGTCGTACAGGCAGAAACATTTCGGCAGACACTACTTTGAGGCTTGCTCATGATTTTTCAATCATTGCTGGTATTAAAGAAGCCAGTGGCGATATGGTTCAATGCATGCAGATATTAAAAGATAAACCTGCAGATTTTTTTGTTGTAAGTGGTGATGATGCATTGGCAATGCCGCAAATTGCATGTGGCATGGAAGGCGTTATCAGTGTTGCAGCCAATTGTTTGCCAAAACAATTCAGTGATATGGTTCGATCATCATTAAAAGGTGATTTTACAACTGCTAAACAATTGAATGATCAAATGCTTGAAGCTTATGATTTGTTATTTACTGAAAATAATCCTGCCGGCGTAAAAGCATTTTTAGCTGAGTTAGGATTAATTGAAAATAATCTTCGCTTACCAGTAGTGCCATTATCTGCCAGGTTACATCTATCAGTAAAAAATTATTTGCAACGAAATTTATTATCGGTTGGTTAAATTGATAAAATGCTGAATTCTTTTCAAT
>JANMOR010000313.1:0-2312 GCA_031369435.1 Chitinophagaceae bacterium | reverse complement strand
GTACACAACCTCATCGATTTCCGCTTCAATGCATTAAATGCTTATCAACCTTCACAACAATTAGCCGATTCATTAAAACCAGATATTTATTTCCTTGTATTTGATGCAATGGGTTCATCAAAAAGTTTACAATCGGGTTTGGGAAAAAATAATTTTCATCTCGATTCATTTCTGCAACAACAAGGCTTTTATGTAGCAGCCAATGCAAAAGCCAATTATAACTGGACCATCCATTCACTCAGCAGTACATTGAACATGGATTTTTTGCCTGGCTGGATTGCCCCGGTGATGAATGATCCAAAAGCTTATTTCTGGGGCTCTGCTTCCTTTTTAGACAATTCACTCTTTGCCATTTTAAAAAAGGAAGGATACAATATCAACAGTTATCAACCCATATCGTTTAATAATAAAGATTGGCCCGGGGTATCGTATTTCAATGGGTTACGGAAAAATCATTTTTATTATAAAACACTGCCCGGCCGCATTTTCCGTGACATCTTTTGGAATTACTCAAAGATCGATATTGGGTTAATTAAAAAAATGCAGATGCAGATCATTGAAAACCGTAACATCGAAAAGAAAACCTATTTCGATACGACAAAAGCTTTACTTAACAATACCTGTTCATTTACAGGCAGTCCCAAATTTGTTTACGGGCATTTTATGTTGCCACACGACCCATATATATTCGACAGCAGCGGCAAGGTTAAATCGCCGGGAGAAACGATTGTTAAAAGTAAAGAAGAAGATGTAGATGCGTATTTCAACCAGTTACTTTATGCTGATCAAGTGATCAAAGAACTGGTTAACTATATTCAACAGCACAACAAAAAAAATACGATCATAATTGTTGAAGGTGATCATGGCTACCGTTCATTTGAAAAAACGGAACACCAGGATTACACTTTTCAAAACTTCAACGCTATTTATTTTCCTGATCAGCAATATGATCTGTTGTACGATTCACTTTCGCCGGTGAATACGTTCAGAATTGTATTGAATAAATATTTTGCAGCAAAGCTTCCTTTATTGAAAGACAGCAGCACATTAGTAACACAGCAAAAAGAAACGATCAGGAAATCAGAAAAGATACAGCCAGTTCATACCCCTTAAGCCCCAAGCCAAAAATACTCCCTGCAGCTTTACCGCTTACATGAGAAATTTTTCTGAACTCTTCCCTTGCATGTACATTGGAAATATGTACTTCCACCACCGGAGTTTTGATGGCAGCAATAGCATCGCCAATAGCTACTGATGTATGCGTATAACCACCGGGATTAAAAACAATGCCATCAAAATCATAACCCACCCGTTGCAATTCATTGATTAACTCGCCTTCTAAATTGCTTTGAAAATAAACAAACTCAACTGATGTAAATTTTGTTTTCAACTCATGCAGATATTCTTCAAATGGTTTATTCCCATAGATATCTGTTTCCCGCTTTCCAAGGAGATTCAAATTGGGACCATTGATGATGGCGATCTTCTTCATATCGTAAATATATGAAAAGCCCCGACTTGATGTCAGGGCCTATAACTAGTTTAAACTTTTTTGAATCATTTGTATAAAATCATCAAACAGGTAACGGCTGTCGTGTGGGCCTGGTGTGCTTTCCGGGTGATACTGTACTGAAAAAGCAGGACGATCTTTCAACCTGATCCCTTCAATTGAATCATCATTCAGATTGACATGTGTTATTTCAACATTGGCAGCTTTACGCACTGCTTCGGGATCAACACCAAAACCATGATTCTGTGTGGTGATCTCACATAACCCTGTAAGCATATTTTTTACAGGATGATTCAATCCCCTGTGTCCATGATGCATTTTAAATGTTGGAATATCGTTAGCCAAAGCTAATAGCTGATGACCCAAACAAATGCCGAAAGTTGGTTTCTTCTCGTTGATGATCGCTTTTACAGTTTCAATAGCATAGTCCATACTGGCAGGATCGCCAGGGCCATTAGAGATAAAGTATCCATGAGGATTAAATGCTTTCAATTCCTCTGCTTTTGTTTTAGCAGGAAATACTTTCAGGTAAGCTCCACGATCAACCATGCACTGTAAAATATTCAGCTTGGTGCCATAATCCATTACAGCAATATCTCGTTTCACAAAATATTGTCGCCATTGAAGATGTTGATACAAGAGCGCTTGTTGCACATGTACGCACTAAAGGAGCCATGAACTGCATCATTTCTTCTGAAATACTGGATGAAGCAAAACTGAAAGAAGAACAGGCGAAGGTTCCTTCCATGAAAGGATTGTAGCTGGCGAGCACCGTTAGTACAAAAGAGGCGTTTACCATGGG
>JANMOR010000299.1:0-7652 GCA_031369435.1 Chitinophagaceae bacterium | reverse complement strand
GCCGGTTTTATCCATGTAAGCAGGGCCAATTCCCTTGAGTGTTGAACCTATTTTTTCATCGCCCTTTGCCAGCTCTGCTGCTTTATCTAAAGCACGGTGTGTAGGGATGATGAGGTTGGTACGTTCTGCAATAAATAAATTTTTCTTTACATCAACACCCATCGATGTAACCTTGGCACATTCTCTTTGCAGTGTTACAGGATCGAGCACTACTCCATTACCAATTAAATTCACAATGCCTTCATGAAAAATACCACTGGGGATTTGATGGAGTACCACTTTCTCACCTTTTACATAAAGTGTATGACCTGCATTCGGTCCACCCTGGAAACGGGCAATAACATCATAATTAGGCGCAAAAAAATCAACGATCTTTCCTTTCCCTTCGTCGCCCCATTGGAGGCCCAGAATTACATCAACCATAAAATAATTTGAATAGAGGTTTGAAGTGGCAAAAGTAAGTGTTGGCAACAATTAATATTCAATCTTTCTTCGGGGCAACCGCTTAATTTATCAACAGCATCATTTTACAGCATTTTCCCACGGCCTATGCTTTTTTTTGTGCTGCAATAACAATAGTATCAAACGCATAAGACGCCCTGGCAATCACTTCTTTTATTTCAAATCCCGCAAGTTCAAGAAAAATAAATAATTCGTCTTTTGTAAATGCACGGATGACAGAATGATCTTGTCCCAGTTCTTTCAATTGCCCATTCTCCATTACTTCATAATAAGCAGCAGCCCAGTTAAACGTCCAGCTATGGCTTAGGTTTACACTCCAAAAACTGTTTCGCTGATACTTTTTTGAATCAGTTTTTGTGTGATGAATTATTTTTTCGCCGTTTTTAATTTGTGGAATAAATGTGTTTGCATTAATAAAATCGAAACAAACTATACCAGCTTCTTTTAAATTTTTATTGATAGATTGAAATACATTCAACACATCTTTATTTGTAATTAAATAGCTCAAGGTTCGGCCTGTAATAATACAGGATGATATTTTTTGGGGAAGAGAAAAATTCCTCATGTCAGCTTTTAAAAAAAGGGAGGCCGGATGATTTTTTTTTGCAATGCTTAACATCTCTTCGCTTATATCAAGCCCTGTATATTCCATCCCAATAGCTGAAAAAGGTTCTGCCAAATTACCTGTACCACAACCTATTTCCAGTACTGACCTGCACTGATATTTTAATAATAACTGATTGTAAAATTCAAACTCCTCTTTATAATCAATAAAGCTTTGGTACATGGCTTCATAAACTCCGGAAAGTTGTGTGTAGAGTTGACTCATGATTATTTTTTTGCAGAAGTTTCAACAGGCAAATTATACCAAATGAATTTATAAATTAGTCCATTTTCTTCCGGTATAATAACGCAGACATTGAATATTGCCCAAATTGATTGGACTATTTAGTATGCCTCGTTTGTATTAAAGTTACTTACAACAAAGAAAAAAGGGTGTGGAATGATTCCACACCCTTAAAAACATATACGTTTATTTACTTAAAATTTAAATACTAAAGAGGCCTGGAAAGTTGTTCCTAACTGACTAAACTGGGAACCATTATATCCTAAAATACGGTAACGGCCACTGAAAGATAAAAATCCTTCCAGCAGTTCTCTTCCTGCGGTATTATTTAACACTGTTTGACCTGCAGGGTTTAATGCTTCCAATTTCCATTTGGGAAGAATATTAAAGAGGTTGTTTGCAGCAATTGAAAAAGAGATTTTATCTGTAAAACTATAGCCCAGATTTAAATCTGTAACAACAGCTGGTTGAAACACCTGCTTAATGTTTTCCATATCTGAACCACCATTATCAAGATCCTGAAATTTAGTTGGCCCAAATAATGTGTTGTTTAAACTTACACCAAACTTGTTGATGCTATAATCAAATCCAAGAACTGCTTTATACTGAGGGCGTCCTTCCGTTAATAAAGATTTAATTTGTGTACTTAAAATTGTTGCACCAGCCGATTTAATTGCTGCCGGGTCATTAGGAGTTCCAACAATTTTATTACTGATAGTATAATTACCAGCTAAATTAATTCCCAGATTACCAGATCCTAATGATATATTTTTATAGTTGATAACGACATCCACACCCTGCGTTTGGGTTTTAATTCCGTTAATAAAAAACTGTACGCTTTCTAAATCATAATTGCCGACTCCTACACTGCTGCCTTTTAAAATACGGCCCAATTCTGTTGTTGGAGTAGCAAGGCTTTTATCGGATGTTGTAATGGAGGAACTGTAAACAATTCTGTTTTTGATGGTGATTGAATAGTAATCTACCGTAATATTCAGATTTTTTGTTGGGTTTAAACCAAAACCTACAGTGAAGTTGGTTGATTTTTCAGGGGTTAATAAAGGTACTCCTAATGCAAAAGCCTGTTTGCTCCTGTTATTAAATAAACCTGATAATACAATGGTACCACCTGCAAAAGATGCCTGTGTTGACTGTGCATAAATCTGGTGAAGTGTTGGTGCTCTGAAACCGGTTGAAGCTGAAGCTCTAATGACCGCTTTTCCATCAGCAATTTTATAACGGGAAGAAAGTTTCCATACAAACGCTTCTCCAAAATCACTATACTTCTCTCCTCTTATTGCTCCATTAATTAAAAAGTCATTGGATACATCCCAGGTAGCATCTAAATAAGCACCAATATTAAAACGGGAATTGGTTGTTGCATTTTCTGCACGGATACCGGGGAATGAATTAGCACCTTGTCCTGTATAAGATGCAGTATCACCTGCAATAATCTTATAAGTTTCTTTGCGAACCTCTGTACCAAAAGCCAGGCTGAAGTTATTGGTAATTGATTTAGAAATATCATAGTTTCCTACAATATGTGAAAAATTATATCCACCCGGTTTAAATGAGGTGGGGCTGGCAGTTCCTAAAGAACGGTTTACGGTATTTTCAACGGAATATAACTGCTGGTTGCCGCCAAAGGTTACAGCAACATCATGAGTCCATCCGCCTTTTACATTTTTAACTCCTAAGGTTGCGTTGTAATCAAGCAAATCACCTTCAAAAGTTGGTACATAGCCAAGATAACCTTCATACAAAGGATCATTACCACCTGTATAGTTAGGGGCGCCAGGTATTCGTTTATGTAATAACCCAGCATCAGTTCTCCAATAGGGCGTTCTGTAATTAGCAAAGCTTTTTGCTTTTTTAAATACTAAAGCTGCATTGCTGTAAAATTGGGAATTATCACCTATTCCCAAACCAAGATTGTAATTGAATTTGCCTGCCTGAATATCTCCTGATCCATTGATGTTATTGCCTGTTGGAAAACGCTTAAGATAGGCTGTAATTGCAGCATCAGCCGATGGCGATCCGCCAAACGTGGCTATTTCTGTGGGCAGATGTATGATACCTGAACGAACTGCACTGTTTTGCTGGCTGAAATCAACTGTATAGTTGATAAATCCTTTAGCTCCAATATTAGCACCGCTGTTAAAGGCTAATCCATAATTAGCACCATCACCTTTTGATGTAACACCACTATTAAAGGTTAATGAACTGTATTGATAGCGGTCTTTTAAAATAACGTTCATTACCCCTGCAATGGCATCAGAACCGTATTGCGCAGAGGCACCATCTCTCAATATTTCAACACGTTTGATGGCATCAACCGGAATTCCTGAAAGATCGGCACCTGTTTCACCTCTGCCGGGTGAAAATTGTACATATAATAGTGAGCTTAGGTTCTTTCTTTTACCATTAATCAGAATCAACGTACGGCTTGGGCCCAGGTTCCTGATCTCATAAGGATCCAACAAAGTAGTGGCATCATTTACTGGTGTATTAATCGTATTAAATGATGGAACCCTGTACTGTAATTGTTTATCAAAAGTAGTTTGTGCTGTGGTTCTTAAATCGGCAGCCGATAAAACATCAATAGGCAACGGTGTACCTACCGTAGTTCTTGGTAACGATCTGTAGCCAACCACTACTACATCCTCTAGTCCTTTGCTGTCTTCAGCTAAATCAACATCCAGTACTTTTTGCTCCCCTTCTGCTAGTTGTACACTTACTGTTTGAGGTAAGAACCCGGCAAAAGAAAATGTAATGGAATATGAACCAGCGGGTAATTTCAATGAATATTTTCCTTCCTCTCCCGATAAAGCGCCTTTCCCCGATGGTCTTGCACTTACACTTGCTCCTGCAAGCGTTGTACCCTGTCCTTTAATAGTTCCTGAAAGAGTTGCCTGTCCATTTAAAAAATTCGGAGCAATAATTCCTGACAGGAAGAGCCCCATAACTGTTACTAGTTTTCTCATAAACAAGTAGTTTGGTTTAATTTATTAAATATCCAACTTTAGATCACAGAAAGCAAAAAAATATATCAAACTGATAATATTTGCTTTGCATTACAGCCGCCTATTTCAGCTGGGGGGTAATTTATAAAAAAATTAGAGCGTACAAAATCAGGATAATTCGGTATCGTAACGCTCCACCTTTTCAATGCCTTTCATTTGAAGCAATCGAATCACAAGTTCATCCAATTCATCTTTATCATGAACAAAGATTTTAATATTTCCTTCAAATAGTCCTTCTTTTGCTTCAATGGTAATAGCGCTGATGTTCAGGCGCATTTCACTGCTGATGAGATTGGTGATCTTACTTACTACACCCACATCATCCACACCAATGATTTTAATACCCGTAAGAAATGAAATTTCATTATTCTTTGCCCACTTTGTTTTTACAACACGGTGGCCAAAGCTTGACATGAGCCTTGCGGCATTCGGACAATTGGTTCTATGGATAATCAACCCTTTTCCTGTTGATACAAATCCAAATACATCATCACCGGGTATTGGTTTGCAACAATTGCCGAGTGTGTAAACAATCCGGTCGCTGCTCTCACCAAAAATGATCAGTTCAGAATCTTTATGTGAAGATGATTTGTTGGGATCATATTCGGGCTTAGGTTCTATTACCGGTTTTACAGGTTTTGGCAATTCTAATTTATCGCCATGCATCTGCAACTCTTTTATTTCTTTAAGATCAAGCGCTTTGGTGGCGATTTTATAAAATAATTCTAATTGCGAAGGGAGCTTATAGAACAGCGTTAATGTCTCCACATTATTTACATCAAAGCTGGCTCCCATTTGTTCCAGTTTGCGTTGCAGAATGTATTTGCCTTCATCTGCCACTTTTCTTTTTTCTTCCTTGAGTGCATCTTTGATCCTGCTCCTTGCTTTAGCTGTAACAATAAAATTCAACCAGTCTTCACTTGGTTTTTGTTTACTGCTGGTAATAATTTCAATTTGATCTCCGCTGCGTAGTTTATGTGCAATAGGAACCAACTTGTGATTCACTTTCGCACCAATACATCGGCTGCCTACATCACTGTGCACACTAAATGCAAAATCGAGAGCTGTTGCGCCTAATGGCAACATTTTTACATCGCCCTTTGGTGTGTACACATAAATTTCTTCTGCAAGAAATGAACTTTTAAAGTCTTGCAGAAAATCGAGTGAGCTGCTTTCCTGGCTATTGAGTACTTCACGGATATTATGAAACCATTTATCAAAACGATCTTCATCGCTGCTGCCTTCTTTATACTTCCAGTGCGCTGCCAAACCTTTCTCTGCAATTTCGTTCATGCGTTTGGTACGTATCTGTACCTCCACCCACTTACCCTGCGGCCCCATTACGGTGGTGTGCAAGGCTTCGTATCCGTTACTCTTGGGATTACTCAACCAATCTCGCAATCGTTCGGGACTTGGTGTGTACATATCTGTAACAATGGAATACGCTTTCCAGCAATCTTCTTTTTCACGCTCCTGTGGCGCATCAATGATCATACGGATGGCAAACAGATCGTACACTTCTTCAAAACTGACACCTTTCTTTTTGATCTTGTTTGAAATGGAGTGAATAGATTTTGGGCGACCATAAATTTCGAAACTCGTAAAGCCCGTCTTCTCCATTTTTTCTTTGATGGGACGAATAAACTCATTGATGTATCTGCTGCGTTCACGTTTTGTTTCTGAAAGCTTGCGTGCAATTTCTTTATAGATATCCGGCTCCAGGTACTTCATGGAAAGATCTTCCATTTCTGTTTTCAAATTATACAACCCAAGCCTGTGTGCCAACGGTGCATACACATAAACCGTTTCACTGGAAATCTTCAACTGCTTTTCACGCTTCATACTATCCAGCGTACGCATATTGTGTAAACGATCGGCCAGTTTGATTAAGATCACCCGTGGATCATCTGTAAGCGTTAATAAGATTTTTTTAAAGTTCTCTGCTTGTTGTGTGGAGTTAGCATCAACAACGGTAGAAATTTTTGTTAACCCATCAATGATTCGTGCAATCTCATTTCCAAACTCACGGGCCACATCTTCTAATGTAATATCGGTGTCTTCTACAGTATCATGTAACAATGCACAAATAGTAGAACGTACACCCAATCCAATTTCTTCTACACAAATTTGTGCAACGGCTAATGGATGCAGAATATAAGGTTCGCCACTTTTACGGCGCATGGTTTTGTGAGCTTCGGCTGCCATTTCAAAAGCAGTACGCACCAGTTCCTTATCGCCTTTTTTGAGTTTGGTTTTGAGCGAACGTAACAAACTGCGGTAGTGACGAAGGATTTCCTTTTTTTCCTGTTCGGGAGTAAGGTTATAGGTCGGTATGTTGGTAATTGTTTCCAGTAAGAGCGAATTTACGAAAAGAAAAAAGTGTTTCCACAAATATCAACGGCAAAAGTTAAAAGCAGCGTATTTCACTTTAACTTGATCAATAAGAAACTTAACTGCAACACGATGATTAACTCTACCCATCTATTTATTTTAGCTAATATTTTCTTTTACATTTTGTTTGGCCCTTGTTCGTGTAAATGCAAAAAAAACGAAACGGTTATTTTGATTGATGAAGAAACCAAAGCTTACACCGTATTTCAACCAAACTCATTTTGGATATATGATCATTACCCCAATACAAATAAAGACACGCAAAAACTAAATCGTATTGTAAAATGGAAAGGACAACATATGTTCTGTTTACCTACTATAGAGTTATTTCAAACTGCCGGTTACAGCACTCTTACAAAAGATTCTATTTATTACGAATTAACCTCTGAGAATGATTATGGAAATTTCTATTCGGTTTACGCTGCTTTTCTGGACACTGCTGTAAGAAACACCATTCCACTTTATTTTTCAGGAAGTGTAAATGATTCCATTATTGAAATTCGTGGCAACATGGCCACGTTGCGATTGATTAACATTTTAAATTCCTATCAAATAGGCAGCACCAATTTCAGTTCAGTAAAAATTTTTGAACGCATTCCGTCCCGTTTCTACCCTGCTGATACACTTACTAAAATCTATTGGGCAAAAAATATTGGCATTATTAAAAAAGAGTACGCAAGCGGCAGTTTTGAAGAACTCATTAAATATGATGTAAAGCAGTAGTTGTATTGAAAAAACAACCTGAACAACCAATAAATAAAGTATTTCCCCCTACCTTTGCAGCCCGTTTTTAAACAAAGTTCTTCCGGATGTGGTGAAATTGGTAGACACGTCAGACTTAGGATCTGATGCCGTAAGGTATGGGGGTTCGAGTCCCTCCATCCGGACAAACGGAATATCGAACAGATGAACAAGGAATATTGAATTAC
>JANMOR010000275.1:0-3923 GCA_031369435.1 Chitinophagaceae bacterium | reverse complement strand
TCAGGATGAATACAACAAATGATCACATTCAATGCTTTCAACTGTTCTTCTTTACTCAGCATTCTTGTAATTACCTGTCCATCGCCTCTCAACGCATAAGAATAATACATGCCTCCAACTAATTTGGTCACCGCTTCAATCTGGTACCGATGATAAAAATAAACCGGCACCAATGCATCTTCCAGCATGGCCATAGGCATGCCGGGTACAATATTTTTTTCGCCAAACTGCTGCAATGCTTTGCTCCGCACTTTCATCACTTCTTTTAATTCATCTACTACATTGGTTCCATTATCCCATAAATGTGCATCGGGATGTAAACCACCCGGCGCTCTTGCATCACGGTCGCTGATGAATTGTAATCCTCTCTTAATCCCATCCGCCATGATTGTATTTAATGCATTGGCCTCATTTATGTTTGATGGAAAATCCTGGTAACCCCAGGTAACAGCAACCTTATCCCATTCACCTATTTTATCGTCATACACAGTTGAAAAATCCATTTGTCCATTTGCATTGAGATGTATCAACGGATGCGGATAATCCATAACACTTGCACGGTTACTTACACTGCTTGCATAGTTATGCATGAGCCCGATGGTATGTCCCACTTCATGTGCAGATAGCTGACGCAATCTTGCCAATGCAGCTTTCAACATCTGATCATTGGCAGGAATACCTGTTTCATAAGGCGATAATAAACCGGAGAAGATGAGATAATCCTGTCGAACACGAAGCGAACCTAAAGTTACATGGCCTTTGATGATTTCACCTGTTCGTGGATCAACAACTGAAGCACCATAACTCCATCCCCGTGTTGAACGATGCACCCAGTTGATCATATTATAACGCACATCCATGGGATCTGCACTATCGGGCAACACTCTTACCTGGAACGCATTTTTATAACCTGCTGCTTCAAAAGCCTGGTTCCACCAGCCTGCACCATCTAATAATGCTGAACGGATGGGTTCAGGTGTTCCGTTATCTAAATAATAAATGATGGGCTTTACCGCTTCGCTCATGGCAGCGTTGGGATCTTTTTTCTTTAACCTATGACGGATGATATTGTATTTGCCGATAGGTTCACTAACGGGTGAAGCATAATCGTAAAATGATGTTGAAATAAAACTGCTGCGTGGATCAAATACTCTTGGCTGATAATTATTATCAGGCAACTGTACAAATGAATGATGAATACGCATAGTGATTGCCTCGGCTGAAGGTGTTACTGATTGTACATAACTGCCGGCACCTCCATCGGTGTTGACGAAGGTTGCAATAATTTCAAACTCTGTATTCAATGGGAAATTTTTTGTGCGTGGCAGGTAAAGGGCACTTCTTGTTTTATCAAACTGATAATTGCCCTGCTGACTCCTGCGCAGTGTATTACTTACCTGCATCGCATCACGAAGAATAAAATCGGTTGCATCAACCAAATATTTTCCATTGCTTTCCGCTTCTGCAGTAAAACCCCAAAGCGTTGATTGTGCAAATGATTGTTCAACTGCTCTTTTCTCTGCAGCATCATTTGACAAAGCCCTGAACGAATAGTTTGGCTGCATCATTAATATTTTTCTCCCTACCCTTGTAAACTTTACAACCTTACCTCCGCCGCCCAGCAATCCTCTATCAAGACCAACATCATTACTTCCTAAACCTGCCGGTAAAGAAACCACGTATAAAACTTCAGTATCAAGTTTGTCAACTTCTAACCAAACTTTACCTGCATTCTCATCCCAGTAAAAATTAAACAAGCCTTCATACTTTTTCAGGCCGTTTGGTTTTTCTTCAATGGTGGGTAGCTTTTGTGCTGCAATTGATAATGGGAGTAACAGAAAAAGAAAGAAATATTTTCTCATATGCGTTGGTTGATGCATACAAGTTACGGGATGCGGTTGATTGCAGAAACAGAAAATGATCAGTGGTGCTTACTCTTCATATTTGCCCTGTGTTTTCCACCAGCGCCAGCCAATAAAACCAATGATGAGTAGTGGAGATGCCATGAGATAGATGATGGCTGAGTTTAATGCTTTGGCAGGTTTTTCACCTAATTGAGAAGCTGTTTTACTGCAAATAGAACATTGAGCTTCTGCATCGGGACTGATGAACAGAAATAAAATCAAGAATACCATCAACAGCAGTCCCCACTTTTTCATGCTTCGGAAGTTTGATGCAAAGTTAAGGTAAGATTGAATTTGTTTGCCGGGAAGACGGAAAGGCAGGAAGAAAACCTCAATATGTTCTTCCCGCCTTATTTCCTTACCGGCAAATTGTTTTTTGGTCATTCTATACTGTTCCTTTCTTTTTTCTTCCAATACTCACCATTGTAATCAAGCTAAGCAAAGCCATGGAGGCAAGAAAAATGCTTTTACCTGCTCCTGTCTTTTTCATGGGTGTTGATTCAGTTACTGCTATACTTTTATAGGATGTGTCTACAGTTGTTAGTTTGAGTTCAGGTTCCATCACTAAATCCCAATCATCATATCCTTTACCTGTAAGCTGCGACAGCATATTCATTTCTTTTTTGCGACGCTCTTTTAATTCTTTTAAATAATTCTGTCCTTCACTGCATTTAAGATCACCGGATGCAGGATGAGTAATGATATAACGGGCCTGGAAATTTTCTTTGTTGGGTGTTTCCTGGAAAACCAAATCCTGTGCAAAAGCTTTGCGGTTGTAACGCACATGCAAACGGGTGAAAAATACATTCTGTGTTTTATTGGTATTGTATTCATTCACATATTCTTCATATACATCTTTGCCCAGCCACCATACGCCAGCCTGTTTAAGATCGTTGAAATTGGGTGGTTCACTTACACAGGGATCGCATTTCATAAAATTGGAAGGGCTAACATCCCATGCATATTCTACAAACGAAACACTGTGATTTTCTTTTTCCCATTGATGCTGAAAAAGATTAGCATAAAAACTGCCGAAATTCTTTTGTACAAAAAGTGGAATGTTTTTCCCTGTTGGCATTTGTACAGTACGATAGTTGGTGCTTTCAATCCGTCCGTTTTTGGTGAATGCATATACGATCATATCCTGGTCGCCATCGGCATTGGCCATACCCAAACGGATGGGCAACATAAACTTGGGTGAGTTGAATTTGATCTGCAACGGACGTAATTGTTCAAAACCCAGCTCTTCCTGTTCTTCAATATTTACTTTCACAACAAAAAACTTCATGTTGCTTTTAATATAAGGCTGCAACACTTCTTCAGCACCTTTAGGAATTTTATATTTATTAGCTGTCAGCCATTTGTACAATCCGTTTGATTCTTCTGCGCTCAGGATCACAATGTCATATTCTCCAATGGTGTATTGTGCTTCTACTTTTACTTTAAAGTCTTCGCTTTTTTCTTTCGCCATAGATGGTGCTGTAACAATCACTTCTTGCTTACTTTTAGATTCCATCCGATCATAGTATCTTCTCTCACAGGGATTATCATCATAATACTCTACCAGCCGTGGCTTGGAATAATCATTCAAACGTTGAAACAGGTCTGCTTCAACTACCTTAATGTCTGATTTCTTTAAGACAGTTGGCACAGGCACTACCATTGCAAAATCTTTTACATCGCCCTTAAAATCATTACTCATGGTAATCACTGTTCGCTCACCATCTCTTACAAGAATAACCTGTGATGTTTTGTTTTTTAAAGTGCCGTCTGCTTTGGACACATAAAATCCGCAGAACGCAAGTACATCGCCACTGACAAATACAAGCAACAATGCTGCACTGATGACTTTTCTTTTCATGGTTTTAGTTTATTCGTTATTAAATTGATTGTTGAATTTGTTTAGCTGTGAAAGAAGTTCTCCATTGAAATAATTTTGCTTTCATCAGCAGATCAAATAAAGGAACCAGTGGAGCCATCAGCACCAAAATAAAAATGGGTGTGCTGTTCATCCACTTA
>JANMOR010000213.1:0-3636 GCA_031369435.1 Chitinophagaceae bacterium | reverse complement strand
CAAGTGTTAAACGAAACTCTTCGAGTTTGTTCCAGTAATCCTGTAGCAGGGTTTTGGTTTTAGTATTCTTTGTTGAATCAATATGTTTTTTCAACATGCTTTGTGTTGCAAGAACACTGTCAACCAGTTTTGCAAGGCGTTCATTCATAGCATACAACTCCATTCCGGTTTTGTACTGCAACTCTCTGTCGGCAATAGTGAAATCTTTATTCTTAGGGTCATGCAACATCTTTACCACCTGCGTATATTCTTTTCCATTTACTTTCATCTTAATTGTATAATCGCCGGGTAATACCTGTGGTGCAATAAAACCTGCCTGTTCAAACTGGTTACCACCTTTTGCAGTTTTTGGTGGAGTACCACGCTGGTTCCACACGACTTTGTTGTATCCCCTGCGGTTGCTGGGCGATAATTTTTGTAACAGCTTACCATCTTTATCATATACTTCCATCTGTATATTATTGGCCCTTTCTTTAAGATAATACTGAACAGGAGTAATGGTAGTGGGTAAGCCGCCATTCCAATCGCCACTTGAATTAGGAAAGCCTCCGGCATATTTTCCCATGGTTAACGTAATGGGTTTGTTATTCAACATCACCACATCCTGGTTGGCCACTGTTGCTGTAATGTTCCGCATAGGGGAAATATCTTCTATAATAATAATTCCACGGCCATGTGTTGCAAGAACAAGATCATTTGTTTGTTCCTGTATTTTAATATCTCTTACCAATGAGTACCAGGGAATATTATTTTTCATCCTGAACCATTCAGCACCGCCATCTGTACTTGCAAACAATCCCATCTCAGTTCCTGCGAAGAGTAAATCTTTATTAACGATATCTTCTTTGATCTTGTGTGCAAAGCCGGTAAATTCTTTGCTTTCAAATTTCTTCCATGTCTTGCCCATGTCCTTACTCACCGCAATATATGTTTGATGATCGCCATACATATGATTATCGAATGTTGCATACACAATATTTTTATCGTACTGCGATGGCTCAATACTGCTCACCCATGTTTGTTTAGGAATTCCTGAAGCAGCATAGTTAGCAGCAACATTCGTCCAGGTTTTACCGGCATCAGTTGTGTATTGCAAATTGCCATCATCCGTTCCAACCCAAATCATGTTTTCATCTAACGGACTTTCTGCAATAGTAAAAATGGTACAATGATTTTCGGCACTGGTAACATCCATACTGATGCCACCACTTTTTTCCTGCTCCTGTTTACGTTTATCATTGGTGGTTAAGTCGGGAGAAATTTTTGTCCAGTTAGCACCTCTGTCTGTGCTCTTATATAAATACTGAGCACCGGCATAAATATTTTTTTTATTTTTTGCACCTGTTACTAACGGTGTGTTCCAGTTGAAACGGAGTTTTTCATCACCTGCTGTTGCCTGTGGCTGAAAACCAACACTGGTTCCGTTCTTAATATTTACACGGTACATATTACCACCCTGGTATTCGGCATAAACAATATCAGCATCCACTGCATCGGGTTGTGTCCAGAAACCATCACCACCAAATACCGGTTTCCAATCGCCATTCAATACACCACCGGGCACTGCACTTGGTGCATACCAACTGCCATTATCCTGTAACCCACCAAACAAGCGATAAGGTTCCTGGTTATCTGTACTCACATGATAAAATTGTCCTACAGGTAAGTTGTTACAGAACTTCCATGTAGCACCACGATCTAAACTGAAATAAACACCGCCATCTGTGCCTACATATAAAATATTTGTGTTGTTGGGATTGATCCATAATGCATGATGATCGCTGTGCACCCAACCTCCTTCATTACTTGCATCAGCAAAAGAAAAACCTCCGTCACTTGAATAAGAAAAAGAAGTTGCAGGGCGATACACTCTCTTTGGATCTTTAGGATCTATTTCAAGTGTTGAAAAATAAAATGGACGGGATACAATATTCTGTGTAGCACTTTGTTGTTTCCATGTTTCACCTCCATCAGCAGAAATATACAAGCCTGTCGTTTCACTTTCAACAATCGCCCATAGGTTTTGAGGTGCTGATGGTGCCAAAGCAATTGCTACACGGCCGAATGGTTTTTTCGGTAAACCATTGCTCAATTCTTTCCATGTTTTTCCTGCATCCGTACTTTTATAAAAACCACTTCCTGTACCACCACTGTTAAAGGCATAAGGCAAACGACGAAATTCCCAACTCGTAGCATATAATATATTTGAATTGGCTGGATCAATTTCAAGATCAGCCACACCTGCCTTATCACTGATGAATAAACTTTTTTCCCATGTTTTGCCTGCATCGGTTGATTTATATAATCCACGATGTTTACTATCGCTCCACAATGGACCGGGTGCTGCTACATAAATAACAGATGAGTTGTTAGGATCAACCATCACTTTTGAAATATGCTCGGTACTGTCGAGCCCGATCTTTGTCCAGTTGTCGCCACCATCAGTTGATTTATACATTCCATCTCCAATGGAAACAGAGTTACGCATATTGCTTTCACCGGTACCAACATAAATGATCTTTGGGTTTTTCTGATCAATGGCAATGGAGCCGATGCTTTGTATATACTTGTCAAAAATGGGTTTGAACGATGCCCCTGCATTCGTGCTTTTCCAGATTCCTCCACCGGCAGTACCGATATACAGTGTTTTACCATCGCTGTTAACTCCGGCAATATCAGTGATGCGGCCGCTCATGGTACCGGGACCAAGATGCCTGGCTTCCATCATTCCAAAAGTGGAGGAATTGATTTGTGCAGTAATAAATGTATTGCATACAAGCAGCAAGTAGGTTACTGATAAGATTTTCTTCATAACAAGGTTTTGATTTGAGAAAAAAACCCCGACGTTTCGGTCGGGGTTGGTAAAACTATAGTAATTTTTATTTGGAAGGTTTGAAAATTGCTTCATCAATTGCTTTGTTCACTTCCGCTTTTGTAATGATATAATCAAAATTCACTCCGGGACTAAATGGAACAGAAACACTCATGGGTATAACAATACCTTCCGGTAATTTTTGATAATTGCTCAATCCTGTTGTTACTTCAGCTTCCTGTCCATTTGCTTTTTTAACAGACACCGATCTTACTACATAATATGTTTTGGGGTCGATAAAAAGTGTTTCAGTTTTACCGCTTTTTAATATGAGTTTGAGTTTATAACATTCTGTACCCTCTACATCTTCTTTACCAATTAATTCAACCGAATGGCCTTTTGCTTTATAATCAACCAGGTTACCCTGTGCATCTAAATCAGTCTGACCTTCTTTCACATCATCAGCGGTCATTGCTTCAGGTGCCTGCTGACCCTGGATTGGGAAAAAACTCCATCCTGCTGTGGGGGTAAGAATCTGGTAGTTGTTCATACCCATTGCATTGATATCCTGGCGGGAACCTTTATTATGCAAAACAGTCATAATTACATCCAGGCTCATCCCCTGTACGCTCATTGTTCCTGTGAGCACCATGCTGTTTACTTTCTTCCAGTTATCTGCACCACCAATAGCTTCAATGTGTTTATTCACTATTTCATCGGCCGTTTGTGCTTTAACTGTTGAAAGACTGAGTGCGGTTGCTATAAAAAGGCTCGCTAATTTCAAGGTTTTCATTTGTTTATTTTTTATTGTTTTTGTCTTTTTT
>JANMOR010000211.1:0-2240 GCA_031369435.1 Chitinophagaceae bacterium | reverse complement strand
GCAACACTTTTTGACATAAGAGAGTTATTTGAGAATTAGGTAATTCGAAATTTAAAGCATGTTTTTCATTTGCTTTTGCTGATCGGCAAATTACTTCTTTTAACTCGCCAGGATCTTTACAATTTTCATCCATTCATCACTTACCCGTTGTTTTGCTTTTACAGCTTTATCAAGCGGAGTAAAATGAAGTTTGTTGTTAAGGATACCAATCATTGTATTATGCCGGCCTTCAATTAATGCATCAACAGCAGCATAACCGAGCCTGCTGGCAATTACACGATCAATGCATGTTGGTGAGCCGCCACGTTGAATATGCCCCAGGATACAAACTCTTGTATCGAGATGAGGCATTCTTTTTTTGATGATGGCTGCTACTTCATTAGCACCACCTGTGTCTTCACCTTCGGCCACCACAATCATGTTCACTAATTTTTTGCGGCGTTCTTTCTCTTCGAGTGAATCAACAACCGTTTCAAGATCTGTTTTAGTTTCAGGGATAAGTATATGTTCGGCTCCTGTTGCAATACCACTGTGCAACGCAATATATCCTGCATCTCGCCCCATTACTTCTATGATGAAGAGACGGTCGTGTGCATCGGCTGTGTCACGGATCTTATCAATCGCTTCTACAGCCGTATTAACAGCAGTATCAAAACCGATAGTGAAATCGCTGCCGGCAATATCTTTATCAATAGTGCCGGGCAACCCGATGCAGGGAATATCAAATTCATTCGAGAATTTCTGTGCTCCACGAAAACTGCCATCGCCTCCAATAATCACCAACCCGTCAATGCCGTGCTTCTTTAAATTAATGTATGCTTTTTTTCGTCCCTCCGGCTCAAAAAAATCTTTACACCTGGCTGTTTTTAAAATGGTGCCGCCACGCTGAATGATATTAGCTACGCTGCGGCTGTGCATGGGTACAATATCATCATCAACCATGCCCTGGTAACCACGCATGATACCAAACACTTCCAGGTTATGATAAAGACCTGTACGAACCACGGCCCTGATAGCTGCATTCATTCCCGGTGCATCACCACCGGAAGTAAGTACTCCAATCTTTGAAACTTTTTTATTCATTGTCATTCAATTAGAAAAGTTTTTGCTTTTCACATTGTAAGCTCATCGTTTTACAAAACTGTTGTTTTGTTGAGCTCAAAAATAAGGAAATGGCATGATAACGATTGTTCGTCATTATCTTTCAAACGTTTGCGTCGGGTACTTTTATCTTTAAATGATAATATTTCAGTTCATGAACAGGCGATGAATGAATACGACGAATGCTTCCCTCAATTGATTTGTTAGCAAACGAAGGAAAAATTTTTAACTGAAAAGATTATATTCAACGTATGAAAGTATTTGTAACAGGTGCCAATGGATTGCTGGGACAACACCTTATCCGCCAGTTGGTGGATGAGGGTAAGTTTGTGATCCATGCCAGTGGTAAAGGGCCAAGCCGTTTACCTTACGGGCAGGGCAATGGAGTTACTTATCATCAGCTCGATTTGACTGATTTCAAAAGATCACAAGCCCTGGTTGAAAAAATTTCACCTCATATCATAATTCATGCTGCAGCCCTTACACAACCAAACGAATGTGCAACAGATAAAACACTATGTTGGAAAACAAATGTAGGGGCCACAAGAACATTGATCAAAGCTGCACAAAAAGCAAAATCCTATTTTATTTTTATCAGTACCGATTTTGTGTTTGATGGAAAAGACGGTCCTTATGATGAGCATGCAATACCTAATCCCATTAATGATTATGGTGAAAGCAAATTGCTTGCCGAAGAAATGGTTGAGCTTAGTGGTTTGCATTGGGCAATTGTAAGAACAGTACTTGTATATGGTGGCAAAGTGCCGGGAGGCCGACCTAATTTTATTCAATGGGTAAAAGAAAAAATACTGGCAGGTGAAAAAATACAGGTAGTAGATGATCAGTTCCGCACACCCACATTTGTGGAAGATCTTGCCAAAGGAATTATCCTGGTGTTGATGAAACATGCAAAGGGCCATTATCATATTTCAGGAAGAGAAATGTGCACACCTTATCAATTGGCATTACTGGTAGCAAATTTATTAAACAGTGATGCTTCAGTAATTGAACGGGTAACGGCAGACAGTTTTAAAGAACCTGCTAAAAGACCTGCAAAAACTGGGTTCATTATTACAAAAGCGGTGAAAGAGTTAGGGTTTGTACCTGTAAAACTGGAGGATGGAGTTAAGAGGGTACTG
>JANMOR010000205.1:0-7078 GCA_031369435.1 Chitinophagaceae bacterium | reverse complement strand
TAAAGAAGAGTTTGATAATGAGTTGTCACAAATGGGACAATGATTCTGTTGCTGTTGTTGGCGTCCCCGCCAACTAACTAATTCATTTTTATTACAAGTTGGCGGGGACGCCAACATGAGCAAAGAAGCAACGGTAACGGGTTCAACTTTGGCAAAGTTTCAACAGCATGATGAATATTTAAAGCAGTGTAACAAAACTTTGCCAAAGTTCATTCGTTTATATCGCCTGCCTTGTCTTTATCTCAATGTATTTATTGATCGTATTCACCGTAACATTTTCAGGAGCTGTAAGAATACTGAGAATACCTGCATTCTGCAATTCTTTTACGATCAGTCTTTTTTCATGAGCGTATTTCCCGGCAATTGTTTTTACATAGAGGTCTTCAATATCTTTTACATGTTGAACTGTAACCTGTTTCAGTTCTGTGTTTTCAAAAAACACCAGTAAGAGTAAATGATACTTAGCAATCTTTTTTAAGTAGGCCATCTGTCGTTGCATTCCTGCCAGTGATTCAAAGTTGGTAAATAAAATAATTAAGCTGCGTTGCTTGATGGTTGCACGGATTCTGGTGTACAGTAATTCATAGTCTGATTCCAGAAAAGCAGTTTGCTGATTATATAAAACCTGTAATACTTTTTCCAGCTGAATAGGCTTCCTGTCTGCTGCCAACATAGAGCCCATCTTATTATTGAAAGTCATCAACCCAAATTTATCCTGCCGGTACAATGCCACATTACACATCACAAGGCTGGCGTTAATGGCATAATCAAGCAGTGTCAACTCATTGAACGGCATCATCATTAATCTTCCCTTATCAATAACACAATACACCTGCTGACTTTTTTCATCGGTATATGAATTGATCATCAACGATCCTTTCCTTGCCGTTGCTTTCCAGTTCAGCTTTCGCACATCATCGCCCTGTACATATTCCTTTACCTGTTCAAACTCCATACTGTGGCCGATCTTACGCAGTCTGCGGTTGCCAGCATCTTTAGTTTGTGCCGCTTCTGCATGTAATTGATATTTCCGCATTTGAATAAAAGAAGGATATACCGGCACCATGGTTTCTTCATCAGCAGTAAATTTCCGTTCAATTAAACCAAGTAATGATTGCATGTACACATTTACTTTTCCAAAATGATATTCACCCCGTTCTACCGGGCGGAGTTTATACCTCAGCTCTTTCTCTTCTCCGGGTTTCATTGTTTGTGTAATAGAGAATGTCCGCATCTGAAACTGCATGGGCAATTCATCAATGATCTCCGCTTTTACAGAAAAAGGATAGCGGTTTTGAATGGTGATACTCACGGGGTTTTCATCGCCGTTGCTTAACCGCTCCGGCAATTGCCGTTCAATGATTGGTTTCCGGTTAAAGGCAAACAAAAAAAACAGATCGGCAGTAAATGCACTTATCAATACAAAAAATAAAATTTTTGCAGGCGTTTCTGCAACAGGGAAAAAGAAAGCAATTAAAAAAAATAATACACAAATACTGAGCAATACAAAAAAACGATTGCTGATGTACATCGTCTTCAGTACAAACTGAGCGAGTACATACAATAAACCGCCTGCAAGTAATAAGATCCAAAACATATTATCTCGGTACTTCTAATGATTTAATAATACGGTCAATGAGTTCATCGGATGTAATGCCTTCCATTTCTTTTTCAGGAGTTAAGATGATACGGTGACGTAATACATGCGGTGCCACTTCAATAATATCTTCTGGTGTAATGAAATCCCTGCCACGCATGGCTGCAAAAGCTTTGGCACCTTTAACGATAGCCAGCGATGCTCTTGGCGAAGCACCTAAAAACAGGGATGGATTATTTCTTGTTTCATTTACGATCCTTGCAATAAACTCCAGCAGTTTTGGTTCAACTATAATTTGACGGATGATCTCCCGATACAATGCAATATCAGTTGATGAAAGCACTTTGGTTACCTCATTCAATAAATGCCTGTTATCGCCCTGGTGTTGATTGGTAAGGATGATCACTTCTTCTGCCAATGTTGGATAACCCACTTCAATTTTAAATAAGAAACGATCTAATTGTGCTTCGGGTAAACGATAGGTTCCTTCCTGGTCAATTGGGTTTTGTGTTGCCAGCACCATAAACGGAATACTCATAGGATAGGTTGTTCCATCAACAGTGATCTGCCGCTCTTCCATTACTTCAAACAAAGCCGATTGTGTTTTGGCTGGTGCACGGTTAATTTCATCGATCAATACAATATTACTGAACAAAGGACCCTGCCTGAATTGAAAGCTTGCTTCTCTTGGATTGAACACAGATGTTCCTAATACATCACTCGGCATCAGATCAGGTGTAAACTGTATGCGTGAAAATTCTGCATCAATGAGTTTAGCCATCAGCTTGGCTGATAATGTTTTTGCAACACCGGGTACACCTTCAATTAAAATATGTCCGTCGGCCAGTATTCCTGCTATCATCAGTTCCACCATCTTCTCCTGCCCTACAATGATTTTGCCTACAGCTTCACGAATAGAACTGATAGCATTGTTGAGTTGTGTGAGATCGGTACGTTGTTCAAAAATTTGATTATCCATGTTGATTATTTAAAAAAGATTTGCATGCGGTTATTTAAAACTAATAATTGCAGATCGGTTATTTCATATGAATCCTGCAGATGGCCGATGAGTTCAAAAAATTCTTTTACTTCTGTTTCTTCAACTCCGCTCTTGCGTGAAAGCGATGAAAAGAACTCAGCATTTAAATGCGATGTATTGAGATAATATTTTGAACGGATATGTTCCAGAAAATAAGTGATCATCTTATGTGCAATATTATTATTGTCTTTTTTCTGTAAATACAAACGGCCAATGGTTTCAACAAATGAAACACTTGCATTGCTGTTGAAATTTTTAACAGGTACAGGGCGTTGTTTCCGTTTACTTGCAAAAGCAATATACAATAACATCAGGGCCATAGCCAGCAGTAAAGCCCATTTGAGCATGGGGTATTTCATAAACACAGCAAAGATTGAAAAGCTTTCATCTGAGCGTTGTCCTGTTCTGTAATAATCATCCCAGTAAACAGAATAACGTACAGCTGATGGATAACTGAAAACCTGTTCAAAGTATTCTTTATTATTTCTGCTGAGCAGAAAATAATTACTGAGGGCTTGCGGATGCAAATGAAAAAAGAAACGACCCCTGCCGTGAACGATAGAAATATAATTGGGATGACCATTCTCATTTAAACCGAGGATAGTGGCGCCAATGCTGTCTGTGTTTTTAAAACTCTCGTCAAGCGGGTAATAAAAAAATCCAAATTGTTTTTTATGAAACAGGCTGCTGTCGCTCATAGCAACTGCAGAATATCGCATGGGGCCCGCTGTTGTGGCTTGGGTTTGAAACAAACTGCTCATGGAAGAATAGTCAGCTTCTATACCCAATTCTTCAAATAAGGTTTCATCAATATATTCTGCTGCAATAAATAATTGATTGCCGTTACTTACATATTGCAACATGGCCTCCTTATCTTTTTCGCTCAGTAATACCATTTTACTGATAATGACATACAAGCCTTTTACATTGTTGTAAGAGCTGATACTGTTATCATCGAAGTTTTTTGTGACTGTTTCAATCGTATGTGAGTTGTATTTTTCTTTCAGCATCTGGAACGCTGTGAATGCACCAAATGGTTTCTTACTCCGCTTGGAATAAGTACGATTCATATCGGGAAGTTTACCTGCATCATTCTGACTGCCGCAGGAAACAACAGTAAGGCAAATTGCAACAAACCAACAGTATCGTATAAAGATATTCAACTCTGTTTCAGTTTTAAATGGAATTGTTCAAAAGCATCCTGTACCGGGTTAAAAATTTCTTCTCCTATTTTGAAATCTCCATACCATGCATATTCATAATGAAGGGTAATGCGTGCAAAATCATTTTTAAATTTCGACTTATTTAATTCCTGCACATACTGGTAATTGGTTTTATCGGGCGATAACTGCAGCCACCCTTTATCAGCCATTTTTGATAAGGTTTGCAGGTAGAGATAGCGGATAGCTAAACGATAATTGTTTTTCCGGATGGCATCTTTCAATTGCTGCTCAAGATATTCTTCATCAATAACTATTTCTTCTTCAACATTCAGTTTTTTATTTCTTGTTGGTGAAGCAAATAAGCCCCGTTCCGATAAAAATAAACGATATACTATAAACACAACGGCAAAGATGGCAATACCCCATAATAAGATACTGAAGAAAGTAAAGATATTTGCCGCAGCTACTCCGGGTGGTTTAATTTCTTTTTGATTTTTCAGATAGGCATCCTGTCTTGCTTTCAATAAACTGTCTAAATTGTTGATGTAAGCAAATTCTTTTTGACGTTTTATTTTTTTTATACTATCGGCAGGATACATCCAGTTATTTACCAGCAGAGTAGTATCAATGATCTCCGGCTCTTCTACTGATTCAACAGCATCATTAACGGAATCCACTTCTGCATCAGGCGCTGCTATCTGAACCGTATCTGTAACCTGTGCATTTATTGTTGATGCACAAAAGAACAAACCGCAGAACAGCATCCATACCCATTTTACTTTGCCCTGTTGGTTCATGCTTTGATCTTTGCTGCCCAGGCAGGATTTTTTTGAATACGTTTTTCCAGAAGAATCGGATAGGTAACAAAATACCACACAATAAAAATAAAAGATACTGCAAGGATACTCATACTTACAGCAGTTGAAAGAGAAGTGTTGGTTGAACGGTCATATGCGTTGGAGCTTAAGTAAGTAATATAACTTTCAAGAAAAGCAGCAAGTATAGTGATTGGTATGAGACTAACACAAATTTTCATGGCATCTTTCACTCCTTTTTTAAAAGATTGCCATCTTGAATAAGTACCGGGAAATAAAATACTTCTTGCCAGCATAAATCCTGCACAGGCTTCAATGATCATTCCTGAAATTTCCAATGTGCCATGTATCCAGATCACCAGCACACTCTCCCACCCCAATCCTTTGGCGAAGAACATGTATTGAAAACTTCCCAGCATAATGCAATTCTGAAAAAACACCAGCATGGTTCCAATACCAAATAAAATACCACCGGCCACCATTAAAAAACCAACTTTGATATTGTTGAATGCTATTCTTACAAACATGGAAAAACGGCTTTCATCCCTGTACACACCAAAAGGATCTCCTTTTTCAATGTTCTCTTCCGTCATAGATACATAACCTTCGCCGAGTACTCCTTTTACAAACTCATCATCTTTCATGGAAGAAAGAACAGCCATGGAACAAAACAACACAAAGATGAGAAAGGTGTAGAGCAACATACGGTGATATTTCCTGAACATCAACGGCAATTCATATTGCCAGAAAGTAATGAGCCGGGAGTAGCGTTGCTTTTTGTTTTGATAGATCGTTTGATAAATACTTACTGCCAGGCTGTTGATCCATCTTGTAACCTTGCTGTGCGGATAAAATGTTTTGGAATAAGAAAGATCATCAAGCAGTGTGATAAACCTGTCGGCCATCTGGTCAGGGTCTTCGGTTTGCAGATACTGGTATTCATTCCATTTCTGCGCATTCTTTTTAATGAATAGTGCTTCTCTCATAGTGAATCAGAAAAATTGAAAATAACAAGTAATTCTTAATTACCGTCATCCGTTGAAGAAATAATTCCTTTATTTTACAAACACAAATACCCGTATGTCAAACGTTCTCATCAGCACACCTTTTAATATTTCATTGGAGTTTGAGATTGCACCGTTTTATAAACGGTTGCTGGCTTATTTGCTCGATCTCACTATTATGGTGATATATGCATTGTTTGTCCGTTACTTTATGTACAGTGGTATGGAACTGGAAGGCGATTTTGCAATGGGTATTGATATTCTTGTTGTATCACTTCCATTGCTGCTTTACCATTTGATTTGTGAAATTGTTTTTCACGGGCAAAGTCTCGGTAAAAAAGCAATGGGCATACGGGTGATGAGCCTTGAAGGAGGCGACCCTGCCATCAGCCAGTATTTATTGCGCTGGTTCTTTAGAGTATGGGAATGGCCGCTTGTGTTTTCATTTGTTTATCCCGGGTTCCTCATCATTTTTCAATTGATCATTGTTGGTATGCTGGGAATCATTGTTGTGATCATTATTGCCGTTACAACAAAGAATCAGCGGCTGGGCGATCTGGCTGCCAACACTGCCATTGTCAATACACAGATCAACAGTTCCATTCATGATACCGTATTTATGGAAATCACCCAAAAAGATTATGAAGTAAAATTTCCCCAGGTATTGAAGTTGAGCGACCGTGATATCAATACCATTAAAACTGTATTGAATCAAAGTTATAAATCGGGAAAGTATGAAACAGCTCACCGCATCGCTGCAAGAATTCAGAATGTACTGCAGGTAGAAAGCAGTATGGAAGTAGATCTGTTTCTTGAACAGTTAATTGCTGATTATAATTTTCTCGCCACTAAAGAATAAAAAGCCGCTTCAATTGAAACGGCTTGATATGTTCAACCACAATTATTTCTGAAATTCCTGCATCCTTCTCAACATCTCATCAGGGTTACCCATTGCATCAATACCAACAATGACTATGAAAGCAACAATAAAGATCAGATACAAAGCCGACAATATAAGACCGATGATGGCACAGATGCGGCCTGCATTCAGGTTTTTTAAACTTGCTTCCGTATATGTTTCAGGTGACGAAGCATAAAGTGATCTGTCTTTTCCTGCAAGTACCATTGCAATAATACCCAGTATGATACCAAGTATACCATAACAAAAACAGGTAACGATTGACAAAATACCCAGCACCAGCACAGCTGTTGCATTTGGTAAAGGACGATGTTGTAAAGGGTTGTTTAGCTGATCCATTTGAATTGGTTTGATTAAGTTTAAAATTATTTCCAATTACTACCGGCGGATGATGCAAGGCCGATGATAATAAAAATCCAAATAATATAAAAAAGAACAAGAAGAGAATTAAGGATGATTCCGATAATAGAACAGATTCTTCCCGTTTTGCTGTTATTAAAAGATCCTTCACTGTACACACCGGGATTGTTTCGGTAAAGTG
>JANMOR010000091.1:0-8152 GCA_031369435.1 Chitinophagaceae bacterium | reverse complement strand
AGCATAGGTTTATAAAATACATCAAAAAAAGTAAGGAACCCCCTGCTTTCCAAAGGGCCCTTCACATCATACCACATTGCATCCAACCGTTGCCGAAGTGTGATGCTCTGTGTAATCTTGTACTGAATTTGCGTTCTCCAGTTTTTTCTGTTTACGGGAGAAACAAGTGAAGTGGGCAATTCGTTATCATCTGTAAAATTCAGTCCCTTACTCTCACTGCGGAATCTTGTATAGATCTCAATTTGTTTATTCGGCCGGTGTGTGAGCTGTACTAAATAATCCTGTCCATTTGAAGGAGCATCCACCCTGTATCTTAAATAAGGGAAGCGATAGAAATCTGCATAGGCATCCAGTTTCCATTTAGAAGTTGGTTTAATTGAAACACCTGCAAATAACCCTTTCTCATTAACAGGAAATGTTCCTTCAGTATAAGCATTTCCAAAAATTGATTGATATCCGGGTTCTATATTGCGATAAACAAATGAAAGATCAATTTTAGGATCAGCACTGATCAATAAGCCACTCATCAAACCATCATATTTTTGATTGTGATTAGCTGCTTCGCCAAACCAATGCAGGTTGCGCCAGGTATAACTCCAGTCAACACTTATATTAGAAAGTTGCTTTCCACGAAATGCAAAGTTGTTATAGGGCTGATCATCTTTATTGAATGGCCGGTTGAATTGAAAATGAACTGCATTCACTCCAACATGTACATTATTTTGATTATAACTGATGTTGCCGCCAATGGAATTCATTTGTACTGCATTCCTGTCGGCCTGTTCATTGTTTGTGCGATGCAACCCGGAAGTAAGCAGCGAAGAAAAATAATCTTCGGCCTGCAATGTGTCAACAACAATATTGCCGCTTACTTTACGAAAAGATGCAAAGGCTGTCAATTGAAAATTTTTCTTTTCAAGTGTTATTCCGGCGCCACGGTTAAAAAAATATTCACTGGTTGAATTAAATGGACGAAGAATAGACGCCTGTCTTTTTATATTAGTTACTTCAATACTTTTTTTAAACGCCAGCGATTGCCATTGAATCAACCCCTGCCCCATGTTCACTGTAAAATCACCTATCGCAAGGTTTTTGATGATCCCTGTATTGCGGATAAACAAATGAGCTGAATAAAAATCAAATCCATTCTTCTGTGCGCCTCTGAACCATTGTTCACCGGGGTCTTTCTCGGCGGTGATGCCGTACTGCAGCAAATTGCTGTAATTATATTTATACCGAAACAAAACCCGTTCTCTACCGCCTGGATAAAAGCTGGTTGCTGCCGTATCATTTTTGCGGCGGAAGCCTTCGGCCTTTTCCAATACATAAGTTACTCTTGACAGAATTGAATGCTCTCCCTCTCTTAAACGTTTTGAAAAATCCTGTTGCATAGAAATTGCAGGCCCAACAGTTATATAAGGAAGAACTTTCTGAATGGTTTGATAATCCCATGAAGGCACAGACTGCAACTCATACAGGTTAATTAATTTACCAAACAGTTTACGGTAGTTAAGAAAATGAGTGATCTGTAAGGCTGAAAGAAATGGGAATTCCTTCAGCTCTGTTTCAGTTGTGGAATTAAGATTGAGTTTGTTCTTTATATAGTGTTGCAACGATTGGATGTAAGAATCATCTTCCGTTTCTGATTCATCTACTTCAGTCATATTTTCAATCTGCTGTTCTGCAGTTTGCACTTCCTGTGCTATTGCAGTACAATAAAAAAAGAATGAACATGATATCAGCAATAATTTTTTCACTCTTCGTTATTGTTATCTTTCTTTTTAAAATCAAACAATAGCATCACTGCCGGTGAAATGCCCAATTGCGGATGATAAGCTGTGGCAACATCAACACGAAACTGTCCGAACTTTAAACCCACTCCAACAAATGGTTGTGTATTGACAGTATTGATCCCTGCTCTCAGCAACAACTGTTTGGCTAATGCATATTGAAATGCGGCATTAACACCAACATGTTTACCTTCTTCTTTAATTATTTCAGCACTAATAAAAAACTTATCCGACACTTCAAAACCCAACCCTCCACGATAGACTGATGCAATTTTTTCATTGGCTGTTTTATTCAACATACCTCCTACAGGATTGAAAACACTGATTCCTGCATGTAATTTTTCACTCAAATGCATCAACACGCCAGCTTCAAAATGAAAAGTTGAAGCATTGCCATAAACAGGGATGCGTAAATTGTAATAATTGAATTTAACACCTACATCTATCTTACTTCCTAATGACCTGCCATAACCAAGGCCTATCTGTGTTTCACTGAAATTATTGTATCCAAAATAATCGGCTTGTAACCCAAATGTGCCTGAACTCGTTTGAAAACCAGCCACAGCAGTATATTGACTCAACGCATTCAATAAAAATCTTCTTTCGCTGTAAACACCTGCAGCACTTTGTTTGAGGTTGGACAGTGCGGCAGGATTGATGATCATCGAAAATGCATCTGCTGCATTTTTACTGTAAGCACCAAGACCCGGGTAGCTGCTGACTAAAGGCTGACGTACCGTTTGAGCATCAACAAAAACAGAAATGCAGATAGCTATACTTAAAAAATATTTCTTCAAGCCTTTAGTTTTGAATTGGAAAATTAAGTGATTTCAATGGCTCCCGCCAAATGCCTGATTTAAATTTTAATGAGTTCTGCAACCAATGCATCCGTACGTTATTTTTGCAGCATGCAATTACTCGACGGCAAACTGGCTGCACAAGCCATTAAAGAAGATCTCAGGATCAAAACAACTGCTTTACTTACAACAGGCAAAAGAGCCCCTCACCTGGCGGCCATATTAGTTGGTAATGATGGTGCAAGCGAAACCTATGTAGCTTCAAAAGTAAAAACCTGTGCAGAAATCGGTTTTCAATCCACTCTCAAACGTTTTCCTTCCACCATCAGCGAAGAAGAATTGTTACATGAAATTGAAGTGTTGAATTACAATGCCGAAGTTGATGGCATTTTGGTTCAACTGCCTTTGCCAAAACATATCAGCGACGATAAAGTGATCAACAAGATCAGCCCAACAAAAGATGTAGATGGTTTTCATCCGGTAAGTGTAGGTAATATGGTGAGCGGTACTCCCACATTTATTCCAGCAACACCTTATGGTATTTTATTGTTGATGAAACATTACAATGTTGAAACAAAGGGAAAGCATGCAGTAGTGATTGGGAGAAGTCATATTGTAGGTACGCCCATGAGTATTTTATTAAGCCGCAAAGCATATCCCGGTAATTGCACTGTTACAATCTGTCATTCGGCTACTACCAACCTCAAAGAAATTTGTTTACAGGGAGATATTATTGTTGCCGCTCTGGGACAAGCTGAATTTTTAACTGCTGATATGGTAAAAGATGGAGCTGTGATCATTGATGTTGGAATAACAAGAGTGCCAGATGCTTCAAAGAAAACCGGATTTGCTTTGAAAGGAGATGTTAAGTTTGATGAAGTAGCAGCCAAGTGCAGTTTTATAACCCCTGTGCCCGGCGGCGTTGGACCAATGACAATAGCCGGACTATTAATGAACACGTATAATGCTTATCTGCAAAAGGATACAGCTTCCGTGTAACTTTGCAACACATGATTGAAGAAGCAACAGATATTGCACAACAGGAATTACCTGTAATGGAATCATTCTATACTTTACAAGGTGAAGGATTTCACCAGGGTAAGGCAGCCTATTTTATCCGACTCGCCGGATGTGATGTGGGATGTGTTTGGTGCGATGTAAAAGATAGCTGGGATGCAGAGAAGCATCCGAAATTTCCAATTAATGAAATAGTTGAGAAAGCTTTAAATGAAACAGGTTACAAGTTTCAGGTTACTGGTTACAGGCAAATCACAACTGGCAACAAGAAACCGGTAACCTTTAACAATCCCATTGTTGTTATAACAGGTGGTGAACCTTTGATGCATGATCTTACTCAACTTACTAAAGAATTACATACAGCAGGCTTTCAAACCAATATTGAAACATCAGGCACACATCCTTTAAGTGGAGAATGGGATTGGATCTGTTTATCACCCAAAAAATTTAAAGCACCATTACCTGATGTTGTACCACATGCCCATGAATTAAAAGTGGTGATCTTTAACAAATCTGATTTTGCATGGGCCGAACAATATGCTGCACTTGTTTCGCCAAAATGCAAACTCTATTTACAACCGGAGTGGGACAAGGCTTCAGAAGTAACACCGCTTATCATTGATTATATCAAAGCCAACCCCAAATGGGAACTGAGTTTGCAGATCCACAAATACATTAACGTCCCTTAACAACAAGCCTTTTTATTTTTCGTTATATTGAACCACAAATTCAATCAATTGAAAAAACTATTTACGGTTATAAGTTTAATTCTTTGTTCAATCGTTTCAGCACAATGGTACGATCCCGGTAAAGTGAATGTAAAGCTGGGTTACAAATACAGCGAAGCATTAAATGAAGCAAGAGCCCGGAATTATGCAAAAGCTTTACAATTACTCGATGAATGTATTGCAACTGATAACAGATTTGTAGATGCCTGGCTAAGCAAAGCCGGTGTTTTTTCAGAACAAAAAAAATATAAGCAATCTGTTGAAACTTATCGAACTGCACTTAACCTCGATTCGGTTTATTTCAAAACATTCTTACTTCCCTACTCAATTGCATTAGCAGGCAATGGCGAATTTAATAACGCATTGACTGCTATTACTACATTTTTACAAAAACCAAATTTGAATGAGCGTATCATAAAATCGGCTGAGTATAGAAAAAAATGTTACCAGTTTGCTGTAGACTATCAAACCAAATTCCCGCAGGGTGATTATGTGTTCACTCCACAGAATTTAGGAGATAACATTAATACAAAACTTCTTGAATATTTTCCTTCTGTTACAATTGATGCGAACACATTAGTATTTACAAGAAGAATTGGTCATGAAGATTTTTTTGTAAGTGAAAAAAAGAATGGATCGTGGACCAAAGCAGAACCATTGCCTGGCAATCTTAATACAGAAGAAAATGAAGGCGCTCAAACCATTTCACAAGATGGGAAAATGCTCATCTTCACGGGCTGTAACATGCAGGATGGACAAGGAAGTTGTGATCTGTATTTTTCTTATCTCACAAAAAATGGCTGGGGCGAAAGGATTAATTTAGGAAGGATCATTAATACAGAGTATTGGGAAAGTCAACCAAGTTTATCGCCCGATAAAAGAGCGTTATATTTTGCAGCACGTGACCCATCAGGTTTTGGAGGAAGTGATTTGTTTGTGAGTTATCTGCAACCAAATGGAAGTTGGGGCACACCAAGAAATATGGGGCCTGAGATCAATACGAGTGCTGATGAAAGTTGCCCGTTTATTCATGCCGATAATCAAACATTCTATTTCACAAGCAGTGGTCACCAGGGTTATGGAGGAACAGATTTGTTTTTCTTAAGAAAGCAAGCTGATGGTAATTGGAGCAAACCACAAAACCTCGGCTACCCCGTTAATACCATTGATGATGAAGGGTCGCTTGTAATTGCAAGTGATGGGAAAACGGCTTACTATGCCAGTGATGGAGCTGACAGCAGAGGTGGGCTTGACATTTATAGCTTTGAACTACCGGTGCCGGACAGGCCAAGTAAAACATTATGGGTAAAAGGAAATGTGTTTGATCAAAAAACAAAACTCGGATTACCCTCTGCAGTGGAGCTTATTAATTTATCAACGGCACAAACCAACAGTAAAGTACAAACAGATGAGGAAGGAAACTATCTCATTACACTGCCCGTTGGCAATGATTATGTATTTAATGTAAACAGGAAAGGATATTTATTTTATTCGGGAAATTTTTCTCTCAAAACTCATTCAACTGATACTACCTATACCATCAACATCCCATTGATTCCAATTGAAGTAAATGCAAGCATAGTGTTGCAGAATATTTTCTTTGATACCAAACAATCAGATCTAAAACCTGAGTCAATGATCGAGCTGGATAAAGTAATTCAACTCCTGAAAGATAACCCCGCCGTTAAAATTGAGATTGGTGGTTATACTGATAATGTGGGCAAGCCTGCAGACAATCTTACACTATCTAACAGCCGTGCAAAATCGGTGATTAATTATTTTCTTTATAAAGGCATTCCGGTTGACCGGCTAACTTCAAAAGGCTTTGGCGAAAGCAAACCGATTGCCGATAATAAAACGGAAGAAGGAAGATCAAAAAACAGGCGCACTGAGTTGAAGGTATTAAGCAAATAATGTATTTTCATGATACATGAACACCGATCTCTTATACCAGCTCGCCTTAACACAGGTTCCTCATATTGGTTGTGTACATGCAAAGATTCTGGCAGAACAATTCGGTTCTGCTGAACAAATTTTTAAAGCAAAAAAATCACTGCTCGAAAAGATAGAAGGCATTGGCGAAGTAAGAGCCAATAGTCTTAAGCATTTCAATTCATTCAAAGAACAGGAAGAAGAAATCAGTTTTATTGAAAAGTATAAAATCAAACCGCTATTCATTTCTGACGAAGATTATCCCAAACGTTTATTGCATTGTTACGATCCTCCTACTCTGTTATTTTATAGGGGTAATACAAATCTTAATGCATCAAAGATCATTTCCATTATTGGTACAAGAAGCAATACTGACTATGGAAAAATGATGACAGAAAAAATTCTGGATGAACTTACTGTGCATCAACCTTTGGTGGTAAGTGGCCTGGCTTATGGCATTGATGCCATTGCACACAAGTATAGTATTAAACAAAATCTTTCAACGGTTGCAGTATTAGCTCATGGATTAGATAAAATTTACCCATCGCAGCATACAACACTGGCCAAAGAAATGATTGCAGCAAACGGAGGATTGTTAACCGAATTCAGAAAAGAAACCAAACCCGACAAACATAACTTTCCCACACGCAACAGAATTGTAGCAGGCATGTGCGATGCAACAATCGTAATTGAAACAGGAGTAAAGGGCGGCAGTATGATCACTGCCAATCTTGCTAACAATTATAACCGTGACGTATTTGCAGTACCCGGTAAAACAAACGATACAAAAAGCGAAGGGTGTAATTATTTAATTCAAAGCAATAAAGCAGTATTGATAAGAAACGGCGATGATATTATTGAACAGATGGGTTGGCAGCCGAAAGAAAAAATAACAAAGACAAAACAAAAACAATTGTTTATTCAATTGAACGACGAAGAAAAAATAATTGTTGAACTGCTTCAGCAAAAAGAATGCATTCATATAGATGAACTCAATTTAAATTGCAAACTTAACAGCAGCATCATTGCATCTGTATTACTAACATTGGAATTGCAAAATGTAGTTAAGAGTTTACCGGGGAAATTATATGCCCTCACTTAAAAAAAACGCTCCGGTAAAGGAGCGTTTTTTTTTAAAACTATGCAACACTTATTTTTCGTTGGTTCCATTTTCAGGAATACCAAACAATTCTCTAATCTGATCATAACTCATGGTTTTTACCTGTTCAACCGTATAACCTGCTGCAGGGCCTGTTGTTAAACGACTACCTGAAACACCGCCCGGAATTAAAACATAGCGGAATTGGTTGGTGGTTGCCGGAACAAAAGTGCCCCCGCTCTCTGTAATAGCAGTAAAACGGATTGAACCCACTGCAGTGGAAAAATGATTCCAGGCTACAAGAACAACGCCTCCTGCAAGAGTTGTTGCTGGTAAAGGACGAACACTTGTTCCATCACCAATTAACATAGCATAAGCTAAAATAACACCATTATCTCTGATTGCAGCAGTAACACCAGGGGCTGCCCTATCAAAGAAAGATGACTGTGTTCCACTTCCTGTCCATGCAGATGGAGCAAACCAGGAAGAATAAATGACATTTGCAGTACCCGTTGGCCCAGCAGGACCCGCAGGACCGGCTGGGCCAACGGGACCAGCAGGACCAGCACTACTTTTACAGGATGTAAATAAAATTGTACTTACGGAAACAATGGTGAGTAAAAAAATCAACTTTTTCATGTGAATGTATGTTTTAAGGTTAAAAATTAAGAGAGAAAAACTTAAGATTAGTGAATATATTTCTGTACAAAAAAGAAAAATTACCAATCAATTAATTATACTTCTTTGAACTACAGAAGAAAAAAACGTATCAAAATTTTGATACGTTTT
>JANMOR010000076.1:0-1914 GCA_031369435.1 Chitinophagaceae bacterium | reverse complement strand
GCAGTGTAAAAGTGTTTGATAATAATATTTATAAGTTGAAACGGATGCAGACTGCCATCGGTCATCGTATGTGGACCTCCGTTATTGAACCCAAGATTCTTTCCAAGCAATTAAAAACCTGCGATGTGGCAGTAGGTGCATTGTCATCTATTGGCGGTGCAAGAAGCCCTATTGTGGTGAGTGAAGAAATGGTGGCGGCCATGCGAACGGGCAGTGTAATTGTTGATGTGAGTATTGATCGTGGCGGTTGTTTTGAAACCAGCGAAGTAACGAGCCATGAAAGTCCAATCTTTCTCAAACATGGTGTTATCCATTATTGTGTGCCGAATATTCCCAGTGGTTTTGCACGAACCGCTTCAACTGCCATTAGTAACGTATTGATGCCTTTGCTTTTGGAAATTGCAGATGAAGGTGGGTTGGAAAAATTATTATGGCACAAACTGAACATCCGTAATGGCATCTATCTCTTTAAAGGATCACTCACCAATTTTTATCTCAGTCAACGGTTTGATTTAAAGTACACCGATTTGAATTTGCTGATTGCAAGCAGGGGGTAATGATTTGAAAAATTGGGAATACAGCCTCAGTAATAAAATACAAAATCCAGAATTTTAATTCTATTAATTATTGAGGTTTTGAAACTGATTAAAGGTAGAGTGGCTATGCTCCAAAGGAGCAACCTGTCTATAGAAATTTATTAAAAGGAGTTTTGGCTCCGTAGGAGCCGCCTGAAATATAAATCGTTTTATATGGCAAATACCTTCTCCCAAATTTATCTTCAATTTGTTTTTGCAGTAAAGTATCGCCAAAGCCTTATTCCGATAGAACATAAAGAAGAGCTACATAAATATATGACTGCGCTTGTACAAAATCGAAAAGCCAAAATGATTGCAGTTCATTGTATGCCCGATCATGCACATTTATTTGTTGGGTTCAAGCCGGTTATCTCTATTTCAGATTTTGCGAAGGAAATAAAAGTGGAGAGTAATTTGTTTCTCAACGGTCAATTTTGGCTGGAGAAGAAATTCAGTTGGCAGGAAGGATATGGTGTTTTCTCGTATGGCCATTCACAGATTGATACTGTTGCGAAATATGTAATGAATCAGGAACAACATCATCAGAAGAAAACATTCCGGCAGGAGTATCTTGAGTTCTTAGATAAATTTCAAATCCCGTTTGAGGAGAAATACCTGTTTGAATTTTTATGATGTAATAGGCGGCTCCTACGGAGCCACATTCATTCTTCAATAGTACTACAAACAGATTGCTCCTCCGGAGCAAAAATGCAGAGGTTGTTTAAAATGATCAGGCAATTCAGGAGTCAGTACCAAACAGTTTTTATTTTTACTATTTACTCTCAGGCAAAGATGGTGCAAATACATGCTCTCAGTGTTTATAATCAGCGATACTTATTTTGTAATTACAAAATTGATATTCCTGCTCATCATTACTGCTTACAATTACTAAACGTTCTGCACAATAATCATTGATTAAACGATGATATAAAGAAATGCCATCTGTATCCAGGTTGGTACAGGGTTCATCGAGCAGTACAACAGGTACATCACTTAAAATAGCCTGCGCCAGTTTTACACGTTGCTTCATGCCGCTGCTGAAATTGCGTATTTGTTTGTTCTTTGCATTATCCAGTCGCAACAAAGAAATAATATCAGATTGTGTAAGAGAAGAAAGAAATGGTTTGAAGGAGTGATGAAAGGCCAGGAATTCATGCAAGGTCATTTCTTCAGGAAGTTCTAAATAAGGTGCAGCAATGCTGAGTTGTTGATGATGTTTATCAACTGCTATCGTTGCATCAGCTGATTGCATTTCAATTGTTCCTTCGCTATGTTGAACAGCACCTGCAATAACCTGCAATAAAGTTGATTTGCCGGAACCGTTATTGCCGGTGATGGC
>JANMOR010000067.1:0-2914 GCA_031369435.1 Chitinophagaceae bacterium | reverse complement strand
AAGGTATGCAGTTTGACCGTGGTTATATCTCTCCTTACTTTGTAACCAACAGCGAAAAAATGCAGGTTGAATTAAGTAATCCTTACATTTTAATTTACGACAAGAAGATATCTACCATGAAAGATATCCTGCACATACTGGAGAAAGTTGCACAAAGCGGTCGCCCTTTAGTGATCATTGCAGAAGACCTGGATGGTGAAGCACTTGCTACATTGGTTGTAAATAAATTACGCGGCACCATTAAAGTGGCTGCTGTAAAAGCACCGGGCTTTGGCGACAGAAGAAAAGAAATGTTACAGGATATAGCTGTATTAACTTCAGGTATTGTAGTTAGCGAAGAGCAGGGTTACAAATTAGAAAATGCTGATCTTGAATATTTAGGAAGCGCTGAAAGTGTTACTATTGATAAAGACAATACAACCATTGTTGGTGGCAAAGGTGTTAAAAAAGATATTACTAACCGTGTTAACCAAATCAAAGCACAGGTAGAGAATACAACTTCTGATTACGATAAAGAAAAATTACAGGAACGTTTGGCTAAACTGGCAGGCGGTGTTGCGGTGCTTTATATTGGCGCTGCTACAGAAGTTGAAATGAAAGAAAAGAAAGACCGTGTGGATGATGCACTTCATGCAACAAGAGCTGCAGTAGAAGAAGGTATTGTTCCCGGTGGTGGTGTTGCTTATATCCGTGCCATTGATGCTTTGGATGCAAAAGTGCGTGGACAAATTGAAGATGAGCAAACAGGTATGCAGATCGTTCGCCGTGCACTGGAAGAACCACTCCGTATCTTAACTGCAAACGCAGGTATTGATGGTTCAATTGTTGTACAAAAGATCAAAGAAGGAAAAGGCGATTTTGGTTTCAATGCCCGTACAGAAGTGTATGAGAACCTGTTTAAAGCAGGTGTAATTGATCCTACAAAAGTTGCCCGTGTAGCTTTGGAAAATGCAGCATCTATTGCAGGTATGTTGTTAACAACAGAATGTGTAATTGCTGATAAGCCAAAGAAAGAAGATGCACATGCACACGGCGCTCCTGATATGGGCGGCATGGGAGGTTATTAATACATTACCCCGTCTGACGTCCTCGTCTGCACGGGGAATTAAAGTCAAAATCCCGCCACGTTTCATGCGTGACGGGATTTTTTTATTGAATAAGAGTTGAGTTGTTATTATTATTCCCCTCATCAAATTCATAAGATTTGTAGTTGAGAATAAACTCACAGTGCGGCAGCATTGTTTTGAGTTCCTGCATTTTTTCTTTGATTATTTCATCCGGTGGTATTGAGAGAAGGATCACTTTTAATTTTTGCAGATCACTAAGCTTTGTTAATCCTTCCAATGTAACAGAAGTACCACCGAGGTGCAGTAATTCCAGGTCTGTTAACTGGTTGAGATACTGCATGCAATCATCATCAATTGCAGCAATGCCTTTCAACCGGAGTTCTTTTAGTTGCTCAAGCTTTGTTAAGTGTTTGATGCCTTCAATGGTAATGTCTGCTTCATCCAGGTCGAGCATGTTGATGGATTTTACTTTGCTCAGCATCATCAACAGATAATCATCCTCTACATGATCCCATATTCTGAAATTGACTCTATCAATGTGCACAGGAATTTCAGTGAGATGCTTCGGCACATTAAAATAAAAAAAAGTTGACCAGAATTGCTGCTCTTTCAGTTGTTGTAATTTCTTTTTTCGCAAGGAGTGATAGATTGATGGAAGTAAAGCAATGAATATAGCGAAACTAAGAGGGGAAAGACAAAGTAAAACGATTACACAAATCCTTTATTTCGCACAATCGAGTTTTACCGCATACTTACTCCAGTTATCAAAGCAGTCGATTCGTATAGCAGTACTGCCGTTAACGGATACCCAACTCAGTTTAATAAAAGCGATATCTTTTTTGGGGATCTTTAATTCGTAATAATAATACCCACTCAATGTTTTTGTATCGCAGCTTTTCAACAGTTTTGCTGTAAAGGGTTTTTTCCCAAACACACTGTCAAGATTGAGCCTGGGTTGTATCTCTGCGCTTCCGGAACTGATAATACTGAAAGAAGTATAACCCATGCGGGGACCTTTGAGCATGATGTTCCATGTAACTGGTTTTCCGCTCTGCATAAAACTTCTTCCTTTTACAGTTATATCAACAGTACCCAACATATAAAAATTAATACTGGTATCCTCACTCATAATAATCCTGTCTTCTTTCCATTTCAAAGGTATTTTTTTAGTCACTCTTACGTTCCAATCCCCCACATTTTCATACCCCGTACTGTCGTTGATAATATTTTTAATGAGCTCGTACATTTCTATTTTGGCGGTTTGGGCATTTGCCGCTAAAGTGGCGCTTCCTAAAAGGATGGTGAGTAATATATTTTTCATGGTTAGAAGGTAGAAAATATTTTTAATAATACTTAGTAACCTGACAGAATCGCTATAAGTTTTCCAAACTGTCTCTATAACCTCTACCAATGGGAATTGATACTCCGTTTACTTCCACCATCTCGGCTGTGTAGGATTCAATTTTGCTCACGGAAATGATAAAGGATCGGTGAATCCGTTTGAACAGATGTGCAGGCAACAGATCTTCCATTTCATGCGTACTTGTTTTGGAGATCCATTCTTTTTTTGTTGTTACGATGCGGATGTACTCCCGTTGGCTTTCAACATACAGAATTTCTGAAAATAAAATTTTTACCTTCTTCTTTTGAATCGTCAGGAATAAATAATCTTTTGTTTCTGTGTTATCAGTTGGTTGCTGCTTTTCTGCCTGTGCTTTTTTTACTTTGCTAACTGCTGTTAAGAAGCGTTCAAACTCAAATGGCTTCATCAGGTAATCGGTTACATTCAGATTAAACCCTTCAACAGCATATTGATGATAAGCAGTAGTAATGATCACTGCGGGGGC
>JANMOR010000038.1:0-9386 GCA_031369435.1 Chitinophagaceae bacterium | reverse complement strand
TTTGCAGGAACATTCCTGCTTATTGCAGCAGGTGCTACCTTATTCATCAAAAACAGTAAGCCGACTGATGATGTGGTACTGATGGGTGGAGGCGGGCATTAATTTCACTTACTATGAAATTGCATACACAGAATATATTATTATTTCTATTCCTTGTACTGCTTGTTGTTTCCTGTAAATCAAACAAACAAACAGATACAACAATCGACCGTAAGTGGTGGAAGGAAGCAGTCGTCTATCAAATTTATCCCCGCAGTTTTAAGGATAGTGATGGTGATGGAATTGGTGATCTGAAAGGAATCCTTTCAAAACTGGATTATATTAAAAGCCTGGGTGTAAATGCTGTTTGGCTCAACCCCATTTACAGTTCACCCAATGATGATAATGGTTATGATGTTAGCGATTACCGCAACATCATGAAAGACTTTGGTACCATGGAAGATTTTGATGCATTGCTCAAGGGTTTGCATGTACGCAAGCTCAAACTGGTGATGGACATTGTGGTGAATCACAGCAGCGATGAACATGAATGGTTTAAACAAAGCAGGAGCAGCCGTGATAATCCATACCGTAATTATTATCATTGGTGGAATGCAGAAAAGGGAAAACCTCCTTACCGTTATAGTTTGTTTGATGTAAATCATGACGCATGGAAATATGATTCATTAACCAATGCTTATTCCCTGCATTACTTCTCGCAAAAACAACCCGATCTGAATTGGGAAAACCCAAAACTTCGCCAGGAAATTTATGATATGATGAAATTCTGGGCAGAGAAAGGTGTTGATGGTTTCAGGCTCGATGCATTTCAATTTGCTGCAAAAGACACTGCATTCCCTGCATTTCCTGTTGGGTTTGAAAAAAACTTTGTTCAGTATTATGCAATGGGTCCTCACCTGCATGATTATTTAAAAGAAATGCATACCGAAGTATTGAGCAAGTATGATGTAATGAGTGTGGCAGAAGGAGCAGGTAATACTTTTAAAGATGCACATGAATTGGTAGATGCAGACCGCAATGAATTAAACATGGCTTATGCGTTTGAAGCAATTGATATTGCCAAACCTGAAGGATACAGTGTTGTACATTTAAAAGAAGTTTTCAGCAAATGGGATAGTGCCTTTGCTGAAAAAGGTTGGCTTTCGATTGTTCTAGCCAATCATGACCAGGCAAGATTAGTGAGCCGCTTTGGTAATGACAATCTGGAATTCAGAGATCTTTCATCCAAAATGTTGACTACCTTTTTAATGAGCATGCGGGGTACACCTTATTATTATTATGGAGATGAACTCGGCATGACCAATGCAGGTTTTGAAAAAATAGAAGACTATAAGGATATGCCAACACTGAATGAATACCAGCATCAAAAAAATATTTGCGGTGATTTACAGAAATATATGGAGCTCATCAAATTCAGCTGTCGTGATAATGGGAGAACAGGAATGCAATGGGATACAAGTGTAAATGCAGGCTTTACAACCGGAACTCCCTGGCTGAAAACAAATAAAAACTATACTTCCATCAATGTAGCTGCTCAGGAGAAAGATGAAAATAGCTGTTTGAATTATTTCAGAAAGATGGTGAAGTTGAGAAAAGACAATGAAGTGTTGGTATACGGCAGGTTTTCTTCAATTGACAAAAACAATCCTGATGCCTTTGCCTACATAAGAGAATTGAGAGGAAAGAAATTCCTGGTGTTATTGAATTTCAGAAAGAAAGAAGTAAAAGTAAATACGGGTATAGATGTAAGCAAAGCAAAATTGCTGATTGGAAATTATACAACAACTCAGCCCGGTGAAAATTTAAGGCCGTACGAAGCAGTAATTTATGAACTATAATATATGAACAAGATACTCTGTATTGGAGAAGCATTGATCGACATGATCTGTACCGATAAAGGCAAACTGTTATCGGCAGGTGAACATTTTTTAAAAAAAGCCGGTGGTGCCCCCACCAATGTGGCTGCAGCTATTGCGGCTTTAGGCGGCGATGTGGAACTGTCAGCAAAAGTTGGTGTTGATCCTTTTGGTGATCACCTGGTAGCAGTGATGAAAAGCTTTGGTGTAAGCACCAAACATATGTTACAGGACGATCATTACTTCACCACGTTTGCTTTTGTATCATTGATGGAAAATGGAGAACGGGATTTTTATTTCAACCGTGGCGCCGATGGGCAATTAACAAAAGAAGAAGTGGATGATATTGATCTCGATGCGTTTTCAATTGTTCACTTTGGTTCGGCTACAGGATTTTTACCCGGCCCATTGCAAGAGGCATATAGCAGCCTGTTGAATAAATCTGCAGCCAATGATCTGTTCATCAGTTTCGATCCCAATTACCGGCATCTTTTATTTCAAAACAATACGGCTTCTTTTATTAATCAATCCTGGTATTTTTTAGAACACTGTCATTTTTTTAAAGTGAGTGACGAAGAAGCCCTGATGCTCACGGGTGCAGCAACTGTGGAAGCCGCAGCCAGTGCCTTTCTTCAAAAAACAAATGCAGTATTTGCCATTACACTTGGCAAGGATGGCACCCTGTTGGGGTTGAACGGCTCTACATATATTATTGCAAGCATTGCTATTACTCCTGTTGACACAACAGGGGCAGGTGATGCTTTTACAGGTGCTGTTTTGTATCAGCTGGGCAAAAAATCAAAAAAAGAAATTGCACAATTAACAACCGATAACTGGAAAGAGATCATCGTAAATGCCAACAAAGCAGGTGCCCGTACCTGTGAGTATCTTGGTGCGATGGAAGCATTCAAACATTTAAGCAACGATATATTTAATTAACTATGTACACATTCGGCGTTCACGAACATATCAATGCTTTACTCAAAGATCAGCAGGTTGATGTGGCAGGAAAAGACAATTCGTTTTATACAAGATTCCTTGCCGATACTTCTGCCATCTTTGAATTGTACCTGCAGTTGTACGAACACCATCCTGCTGCAGAATTGTTATTTGAAGATTTAATCAAAACAATTATTAAAGCATATAAGAAACGAAGCGTTGTATTAAAAGAGAGGGATCTTAAAAAATTAGAACAGGAACATTGGTTTCTCAGCAACCAGATCAATGGCATGAGTTTATATGTTGATCGTTTTTGCGGTAACCTGCAAACGCTTGAAACCAAACTTGCTTATTTTGAAAACCTGGGTGTTAACTTTTTACACCTCATGCCCATTTTTGAAAGTCCGGCAAATGAAAGCGATGGCGGTTATGCTGTTTCCAACTTCAGAAAAGTAGATGAACGTTTTGGTTCACTTCAAGACCTTGAACAGTTACAGGAAGCAATGCGGAAGCAGGATATGTACCTGATGCTGGATATTGTATTGAATCATACTTCGCAGAAACATGAATGGGCAGTGAAAGCAAAGCAGGGTGAAAAAAAATACCAGGATTATTTCTATTTCTATAACGACAGGAGTTTGCCCGATCAATACGACAAATCAATGCCGGAGATCTTTCCGGAAAGTTCGCCCGGCAACTTCACTTATATTGAAGAATGCAACAAGTGGGTGATGACTGTGTTTCACGACTATCAATGGGATTTGAATTATACCAATCCTTTGGTGTTTATTGAAATGCTGGATACAATTTTCTTTCATGCTAATTTGGGTGTTGATGTATTACGCATTGATGCACCTGCTTTTATCTGGAAACAATTGGGCACCAGTTGCCAAAATTTACCACAGGCGCATACACTATTGCGCTTGATCAAACAATGTGTTCAGGTTGCAGCACCGGGCATGGCGATACTGGGTGAAGCAATTGTAGCACCTAAAGAGATCATGAAATATTTTGGTACAGAAAATTATACTGCACGTGAATGCGACTTTGCCTACAACGCCACACATATGGCATTGCAATGGGATATGCTTGCAACGGCTGACACCAAAGTGATGCTGGCTGCACAACATGATATTCTTAAAAAACCGTATGGCACTTCATGGATCACTTATACTCGTTGTCATGATGACATTGGTTTAGGTTATGATGATAACATGATTGAACAGGCAGGTTATAATGCATATGCCCATCGTAAGTTTTTAAAAGATTATTATTCCGGTGCACATCCCGGTACACCAGCAGTTGGTGCATTGTTCTCCAGTAACCCTAAAACAGGTGATGCACGCATTAGCGGTTCGCTGGCTTCATTATGTGGATTAGAAAAAGCATTGAATAAAAAAGATCAGGCAGCCATTGATCTGTCGATTCAAAAAATATTAATGATGCAGGCGCATAGTTTTTTTCTTGGTGGTGTGCCCATGTTGTTTTATGGTGATGAAGTGGGTTATACCAATGATTACTCCTACTTACAGGATGAAGGCAAGAGTTATGATAACCGCTGGATCCATCGCCCTTTAATTGACTGGAAGAAAAATAAAAAAACAGAAAAGGCAGGAACAGTTGAGCAGATCATTTTTGATTCAACAAAACGATTACTGTCAATCCGTAAACAGCTTCCTGTAGTGGCCGATCATAGTAATCTTCTTTGGTTAACACCACATAATATTCATATAGCAGGTTATTTGCGCCGGCAGTATCCGCAACGTTTGTTTTGTGTGTTCAACTTCAGCAACAGCACTGCTTTTCTAACATGGTATGCATTTAAAGAAAAAGGGAATCCACCTGTATCGTTATATGATCACTGGAGTGATAAAACAATTGAAGTGGGGGCTGATCATGAATTTTTTGTATTGCCGCCTTATGGTTTTGCGTTGCTGGAGGGATAAAATATGATATATTTTTACTTTCTTTGTTTCTGAAATGGAACATGGTGGAAGCATCTATATTATGACAAACAAACTCCGAACTGTAGTATATATTGGGGTTACTTGTGAATTAAGGACCCGGATCATTCAACACAAGGAACATTATTTCAAAGAAATCTTTACTGATAAATACAATTGTACTATTAGTGTGTACTATGAAAATTTTGGAAGGATTGAAGAAGCAATTGCCCGTGAAAAAGAACTGAAAAAGTGGAACAGAAAAAAGAAAGATGAATTGATTTCCGCTTTTAACCCTGATTGGATTGATCTTTGGAAAGAAATAGAAAAGTGGTAGTGAACTGATGTTTTCTTGCAGAATGAAATGGCAGGGATTTCTCCTCCGTCGAAATGACGACCCTCCAAAAATCAAAGTGTTTGAGATTAACCAAACTGTCCTTCCCGTCATGTCGAGGAACGAGACATCTCTTAAAATTTATACTGATAACCCCTGAAGCATGCTTTTAAAATGTATGATAGAAACAGACCCAATTTTTTTTCCCTTTACTTCCACATTTATTTTATTATTCATCTTGTGCAGCTGTAATCTACCCTTAAAAATTCTTCCTTCTTTTGGTTGTATAAATAACTGAATGTTTTTAATTGTTTCAATTCTGCAAACCAATTCTTCTTTGTTGTGATACACAATAAACCTCAGTTTCCCTTTGTATGGTTCTGCAGCAAATGCAAGATCATTATTGAATGAAAGTTTATGCATATTTTTTCATCAACGCCAGCAACACACCATTGGTCCAGCCGAAACCATCCTGGCCGGCATACTCTCCACCACCTGCATCTAAATGAGTATCCACCACATTGTATTTTTCCATGAGCTTACCCGTACGTTTGTACACATTTGTATTTAGCTGAATCCATCGCCGGGCAATGGTTTCAGCTAAGTCATGATGCCCGTAATTCTCTAACCCAACAATACTCATCCATTGCAAAGGTGCCCAGCCGTTGGGTGCATCCCATTGCTGACCGGTAATTTCAAGTGTTGTTGTAAGTCCGCCATCTTTTAAAAACTCTTTTTCAATTATAGTTGCGGTTGCATCGGCCTGTTCCTGTGTGGCAACATTAAAAAACAAAGGAGCTGCTCCTGCTAATGTTTTTATTTGTTTGTGTTGATTAGTTGAAACATCAAAATCTGTAAAAAATCCAATCGCTTCATTCCAGCAATAATTATGAACTGCGTGTTTTCTTTTTTCAGCCAACAACTTATACTTCTGTGCCTTCACTTCATCTCCTTTTACATTGCATGCAGCAGCAATTGTTTGTTCTAAATGATAAAGCAAACAATTCAAATCAACCGGAACAATCTCTGTTGTATGAATCGTTGCAAAAGATGTTCCTTCTTTGAACCAACGGCAACTGTAATCCCAGCCCGATTCTGCTCCTGCCCTTAAATGACGGTAAACAATTTCTTTTGCATCTGATGAATTGTGTGCCAGTTCCACATCTTCCCTGTATGATTCAGGTCTGGCTGTGTCAAATGCATCCCAATAACGATTTAGTACTTCTCCATCTTTCATTCTTATTACATGATGAAGAAAAGGGTTGTTTTCATTCAACAGGTCAGCACCCTTCATCCAGAACTGGTATTCTTTTTCCAATGATGACAAATAAACGGGTAAGATATCTTTCCCTTTTAGTTCAGCCATCAACTTGACCATTAATGAAAAGAATGGTGGTTGCGAACGGCCTAAATAATATGTCCGGTTTCCGTTTGGAATAAACCCAACTGTTTGAATAAGATGAGAAAAATTGTTAACCATGCTCTCAATCATATCTACCATACCTGATGCTTTCAACCCCAGCATTGTAAAGTAACTATCCCAGTAATACACTTCACCAAAACGACCACCCGGAACAATGTATGGATTAGGCAACGGAATCAATGAACCATTTTTTTCATCGGGCTTTCTTGTAAGTACCGGCCACAATGCATGGATATGTTCGGTTACTGATTGAGTTGAGATGGTATGATAATCGCCTGCAAATACATGTGGCAGATGAAAATGAGTCAATACAAAGTCATTCAGGTTGAAATCAGCTTCACTACATTGTTGCAAGTATTGTTGCAGGATAAATTCAGTTGATGATTTGGGTATGCAATCAACAAATGTTTTTCCATCGTTAAAGATGCAGTTCATCTGCACTTCTTCAAACAGCGGATGCATGTCGTATATTTCTTTCTCTGCCACGATCAATGCCCTCCTGCAGTTTTAAGATCAACGAGAGTTCCTGCTTTTGGTTGCAGGCGTTTAAATATCAGCAATAAAATAATTAATAAAGAAATTGGTACAAGTGAAAGATAAAATGCTGTTTCACCTCCATATGCCTGTGACAAGTTTCCTGTAATGATAGAACCTGTTGTACCTCCCAATGCAGAAAACACAACGATCAACCCACTCATCGATCCATGCCTGTGTGCAGGAAGATTACTGAGTATGACTGAATTGATTGCCGGGTAAATGGGTGCAAGAAATAAACCGATTAACGGAAATGCAAATGCAACGAGCGGAACATCAGCAAGTTTTTCTATTGCACCGGCAGTAACATTTTGTGCCATGGGCATAGTAATGAGCACAGTTGCTGCAGCACAGATCAAACAAACAACCAACACATAAATCCAATCTATTTTACGCAAAAAGATACCAGCCAAAAATCTTCCCAGTCCAATGGATGCAGATAAAATACTGGCCAGTTGAATACTCAAGCTGGTTGAAAGATTCAACACATCTTTATTAAAGGTGGGCAGCCAGCTCATGATGCTTTGCTCAATCAACACATAAAAAAAAGCGCTGATAATAAATACAAGTACTAATGGTAACAGGATCAGTTTAAGCATTTCTACAAAATCATCAGCAGCCGTCTTCGTTTGTTCTGCTTCTTTGATTCCCGATTCATCCAGTTTGGTAGAAAGCAGCAACAGAAAAGCGATGATAGCAAGACCCCCTAAAATATAATAAGCATTAAACCAGGTAGTGGATTTCGGATTACTATTATCAACCAACGAAGCAAACAAAAAGCTTCCGGTCAATATGCCCACCATAAAAAAGGACTCAAGAAAATTCATGAAGCTGAGGTGTTCGTTCTTTGATTTTGTAACCAGGCCAATTGTCGCAAACACACTTACTTTGATCAGGGCAAAACCAATACCTGCTGAAGCAAATAATAATTTCGTCATCAGGAAACTGTTAACAGATGGAATGATCAGACACATAACAGAGATCAATCCAAGCGAGATTAACATTGTTTTTTTATACCCGATCTTATTGACGTAAGAAGCAATGATAAAAGAAGTGATGGCAATACTCAGATCTTTGAATGCTTCCAATACACTGGCCGAGCTTTTAGAAACATCAAAGTTCAACTGCACCTGCAGGATAACAGTGCCTACACTGTTGAGTAAAATGGCAAAAACAAAATAATTGAGAAAGAGAGACAGTTTAATTCTGAAGTTGGTCATGGCAAGTAAATAGATAATTAAATATACCTGTTAGCATTGACACGCCAAAGCATCCGGGCTATAAAGAATCACCTTTTACAAGCATTGATTCAACGCAAACGATTTCGGTAACCGTTTCGTTTCTTAAACGTCCCAGCATTTGTTCAAATGCCAGTTTGCCCAACTTGTATCCGCTTGTTTCAACATAGGTAATAGCGGGGTTATACATGGTTGGAATAAACCCATTGCTGATGCCAATGACTGCAACATCATCAGGTACTTTTAAGTTTAATGCATGAATGGCTTTCATGACACCAATCAATATTAAATCGCCCATACAGAAAATAACATCAGGTGGATTAACAGACATAAGCGCTGCAATAGCTGTTTCTTTAGAAGCAACAGGGTTTTCAGGATATTCAATCATCAGTTCTGTATCAGGCGCCTTAGTCTTAAACGTATGAACAAAAGAATCGTGTCGTACTCTTGAAATACTGAGATGCGGATGACCGAATAAAGCCAATACTTTCTTTTTCTTTTTTTCAATGATTGCTTCAGCTGCAATTCTTGCAGCTTCTTTATCTGCAAGACATACCGCATGAAAACCTTTTACTTCAGGAACACGATCAAAAAAGATGATCGGAATTTTCAGATCTTCCATTTTTTGAAAAGGAGCCATTTCTTCTGTTGCAATAGAAACGGTTGCAAATAAACCCATGACCATGTTCTTGCGAAAGATATTGACGTTTGCAGTTTCAATAACCACATCATCTCTTGATTGCATGATCAAAACAGAATAGCCATACTTACGTGCTTCATCCTCAACAGCAGCAATAAATGAATCATAAAAAAAATTATCAATAGATGGAACCAGGATACCCAACACATTGCTTTGCTTGGTTCGTAGCTGAACAGCATAGCTGTTTGGTTCGTATTCCATAGCGGCTGCCAGTTCTTTTACTTTGGTCTTTGTGTTTAAAGAAATATCGGGGTGATCTTTTAATGCACGTGAAACAGTTGAAATACTTATTCCAAGCGCTTCAGAAAGTTTTTTTAATGTGCTTTGCTGCATTTACTTCTTTTTTTATGGCTCAGTCAGATAAACTCAGACGGATAAAGATATATTTTTTCCTTGTGTAACAACCAGAAAATATACTG
>JANMOR010000766.1:0-3792 GCA_031369435.1 Chitinophagaceae bacterium | reverse complement strand
TTCCATCTGCAAGAATTGTTTTATTAAAAAGCTATGATGAAAAAGGGTTTGTATTTTTCACCAATTACGAAAGCTATAAAGGACAACAATTGGCTGAGAACCCGAGAGCAAGTTTGCTTTTTTTCTGGAAAGAGCTGGAGCGGCAGGTGCGTATTACTGGCATGGTTGAGAAGATCAGTGCTGAGGAAAGCGATGTTTATTTTTTATCCCGTCCTGTTGGATCGCAGATAGGTGCCTGGTCATCGCCGCAAAGTCATATCATTGAAAGCAGAAGCTGGCTGGAAAATCAGGTAGAGAAGATGGAACTGAAATTCAAAAACGAACAGCTAACAAGACCATTCAGTTGGGGTGGTTATCGTGTAAAGCCCGTGATCATTGAGTTTTGGCAGGGGCGCAGCAGCAGGCTCCACGATCGTATTCAATATACTTTACAGGAAAATGGAAGCTGGGCAATTGAACGCTTAGCTCCCTGAAATAAAAAGGATGAAGCATTTCAATGACTGAAACAGTTCATCCTTTTTTTATTCTTGATCAATTATGCTTTCTTTTCAGCTTTTGCAGGAGCAGCTTTCTTTACCACTTTTGCCGGGCGGCTTTTACCGAATGAACCTTTGAAGCGTTTTCCTTTTGCTGTTTTTTTATCACCTCTTCCCATAATACTTGTATTTGTTGTTTAATTTAAAATGAAGGTAGCAGAATTACTGCGGTTGCACAAAACTGAACACAAAAAAAGCAAGAAACAACCGTTCCTTGCTTTTTTGTAAGAATGTCAGTAAATCAAAGTTTACCTGCTAATTCTTTACCAGCTTTAAACTTGGCAACTTTCTTGGCTTTAATTTTAATGGTTGCACCAGTTTGTGGGTTACGACCTGTACGTGCAGCACGCTTGGTAACAGAAAATGTTCCGAAACCAACAAGAGTAACTTTACCGCCACCTTTCAAAGTTTTGGTAACAGCTTCAATAAAAGAATCTAATGCAGCATTCGCTTGAGTTTTTGATACACCGGCATCGTCGGCAATCTTTGCAACTAATTCAGCTTTGTTCATAGTGAGAATTTTTTAAGTGAAACAAATATAGACGCTTTTGCATTGCAACAAAATTTTTTTAGAGAAAATTATTTTTTAATAAATGAGCTAAAATCCATATGGGACAAGGGTTGTAAAGGCAACTTCAAAAAAGCAGCAGGATGACTAAAATCACCGGTCATCTGAAATCCTTTGCAGCAAAGGGTTTCAGGTCGTGTCTTTTGAAAAGCAAGCCTGTTAAGGGTTCTGAAAGAATGTACAATTAATAAATGAAGGAAAAGGTGAAATTATTTCTTATCCACAATTAGTTAACAACTTCCATGAGGCTGCGGAATGAAATAAAGCGATTACCCCATTTATCCAATCCTTTTTGCCTCAGCAAAGGAGCAAATGTTGCAAGATAATATTCCTGTTGTTCTTTGCTTTCTGTAAAATACTGTGCTGCATAAGTGGGCCCTTCTTCATCTTCTGTTTCAAGTAAACGTAATAGTTGTGATTGTTTAAAACACCCGGTGGCAACCACTTCGGGCATATGTTCTTTCAGCATCCAGTTTACCCATTGTTCATGAATGGACCAATCAAGTTTGGAGGTAACATTATAGATGATCACCTTATTTCAATTTTAATTCAAGATAAACAGGGCAATGATCACTGTGTTTTATATCAGGGAAAATATCTGCATCTTTCAAATTCTTACGCAACGGTTCTGTAACGCTGATATAATCAATACGCCATCCTTTATTGTTTAACCGCACACTTGGGAAACGCTGGCTCCACCAACTGTAGCGATGTGGTTCGGGATGAAATTCACGGAAGGTATCAACCCAACCACTATTAAAAAATTTAGTCATCCATTCCCTTTCTTCTGGTAAAAAACCGCTTGATTTTTTATTGCCTTTAGGATCATGAATATCAATTTCATGATGTGCAATATTATAATCGCCGCAAAGAATGAGTTTAGGATGTTTCTTTTTTAATGTATTGAGCCATTTAAAATATTCATCCAGCCATTGGTATTTAAAAGCCTGGCGTTCATCGCCACTGGTACCGCTGGGGAAATAAGTATTGATCAAACGGGTGTCGCCAAAATCCAATTGTATTACACGCCCTTCATCGTCACTGGGGCCATGTCCATGACCATAGGTTACTTCATCAGGCTTTATTTTACTAAACACAGCTACACCACTGTATCCTTTTTTTTGCGCACTGAACCAGTAATCCTGGTAACCCAGGTCATTAAATAATTTGAGATCTACATCATCTTTCGTTGCTTTTGTTTCCTGTATGCAAATAACATCAGCAGGATTTGTTTTCAACCAATCAATGAATCCTTTTTTGATTGCAGCACGAATGCCGTTTAAATTGTAAGAGATGATACGCATAGTGTTGGTTTTCTTCAACGAATGTAAGAAAGCAAACAGGAAACGCATCAAACAATAAAACAAGGGCTAAGATTTCTTTTCATAAACCGTTAGCTCAATTTTATTATGAACAGGTTTAACTGTTTGCAGAAATTTATAGATCGCTTTTATTTCCAAATCACTCATCCGGCTGAAAGGTCCCCATGGCATGGGGCTATGTTTGATGAGTTTTCCCTGCCGAATGCGGTTGACAAACATTTCTTCTGTCCAGCCATAAATGTGGCCGGTTTCTTTATCGGGTGTAAGATTGGGACTCTCAACTTCGTAGTGTTCGGGATCTACTACTGATTCCATTTTAAAACCACCGGCAAATGGTTCTCCAATAAATGCACCGGTTTTTAAATCACGCAGGGTATGACAACCAACACAGTTGGCAACATTCATAGCCATATATCTTCCATATTCAACAGTAGTATCCGGTTGTACAGATTTTGGTGGAGTACCTGTTGGGCCTACGGGTTTTAACATGAATGCTTTTATTACCATCCCCAGTGGATTCATATTGTTTTTTGGAACAACATTCTTTACCGGTTTAATTGTTCTTAAATACGAAATGATTGCAGTGAGATCTGCATCGCTGATATTATAAAATGGCATGAAATCGAAAATGGCACGGCCATCGTGACCAACACCAAAACGTAATGAGCGTGCAATGGTTTCATCTGACCAACTTCCAATCCCAGTTTCTTTATCAGGTGTAATATTCTTTACATAAATATGCCCGATAGGTAATGCAAAATCCCGGCCTCCCGGTAAATCCACTTCTGCGCCACTATTCACCAGCTCCTCTGTTCCCACTTTTGAATGACAATCGGCACAATGCGCCGGACCGTAAACCAGATATTTGCCTCTTGCAAGAACGGCACTGTCTTTTGATGCTTTAATCGAAGGATAAGCTGCATCAAATTTTTTGTTCTGGTTGAGTGAAACGATAATGACAAGTCCAACAATAATAAAGAACAGGATCAGGCCTGTCCATTTAAGGATTTTCTTAAACATGATAGTTGGTTTTGGTTGATGATAGTATTAAGTGTGACTAAAAGGTAGAAACAATTTCAGAAAACCGCAAGCAGGTGAATAAAAAAGTGCAGATGCTGAATCAGCGATATTAAAAATGGAGAGCTTTTTTTAAAACGTAAAGGCCAGTTTCAGTTTAAGAAAGAATGGGTTTCCCGGAGTGTAGTGTAATTCAGTTACCCCGGCTGGTTCATCTCTTAACCTGGAAGTAGTGGCAAACTGTGCTTCGTTCCATTTTGTATTGAAGAGATTTTCAATCACCACTCCCAACTCAAATTTTTGAATGGCATAGCTGAACGATGCGTCTGTTACAACATAACCTTTAGCA
>JANMOR010000726.1:0-1560 GCA_031369435.1 Chitinophagaceae bacterium | reverse complement strand
CAATAAAGTTTAAACTTTTCTCTTCACTCATGCTTTCTTGTATTTGAGGTGCAAAAATAAGGTTTCTATATCAGCCGATAGCCATTAGTAGATAGCCGATAGTCAGTCGCTGATTGTATTCGGCTACTAACTATCGGCTACCGGCTATCTGGCTTACTGCAATATCTGCAAACTCTTGCGAATCATCTCTACACTTTCGCTGATCTGTTCTTTTGTAATTACTAACGGTGGGGCTAAACGTATTTTATCGCCATGAGTTGGCTTGGCCAGTAAACCATGTTCTTTCATTTCCATACATAGTTCCCATGCTGCTTCAGGATTGTGATGTTTGATGATGATGGCATTAAGCAAACCTTTGCCTCTTACCAAACCAATGAAAGGAGAGTTGAGTGCAATCAATTCATCTCTTAACTGTTGTCCGAGTATAGCTGCACGTTCAGCCAGTTGTTCATCTTTCAAAACTTTCAATGCAGCAATTGCAACATGACATGCAAGTGGATTGCCTCCATAAGTACTGCCATGCTCACCCGGTTTAATGGTCATCATAATTGCATCATCAGCCAATACTGCACTTACCGGTAATACACCACCACTTAATGCTTTACCAAGTATCAAAATATCTGCACGAACATTTTCATGATCACATGCCAGCATTTTACCGGTGCGGCATAAACCTGTTTGTATTTCATCAGCAATAAACAATACATTGGCTGCTTCGCTATATTGTTTAGCAGTGGATAAGTAACCATCATCCGGCACTACAACACCAGCTTCACCCTGTATTGGTTCAACTAAAAAACCACAGACATGTTCATCTTCCAATGCTTCTTTCAACGATTCCAGATCGTTATAAGGAATTACCTGGAAGCCGGGCATATAAGGACCAAACTTTGTGTAAGAGCCTGGATCGGTACTGAATGAAATAACAGTGCTGGTGCGGCCATGAAAGTTTTGTGCACACACAATGATCTTTGCTTTGTTATCTGGAATGCCTTTTACTTCATAACCCCATCTGCGTGCAAGCTTGATTGCTGTTTCAACCGCTTCCACACCTGTGTTCATGGGCAACACTTTATCATAACCAAAATATGCTGTAATGAATTGTTCGTATTCTCCCAACAGGTTGCTGTGAAATGCACGGGAGGTTAATGTAAGTTTTTGCGCCTGCTCAATCAATGCTGCCACAATCTTTGGGTGACAGTGACCCTGATTGACGGCAGAGTAGCCGCTTAAAAAATCGTAATAACGTTTACCTTCTGTATCGTACAAAAAAACAGCTTCGCCTCTTTCTAATACCACCGGAATGGGATGATAATTATGTGCTCCGTATTTTTCTTCGAGATTGATATAGCGTTGAGCATTAGCCGAAATGGAAATGGTTGTATGCATAAAAAGAAAATAAAAATTGAAGAATAAAAAGTCTGAAATAAAAAAGAAAAAAGTAACGTAATGATTACTCCCTTTGGGAGGTTAGAATGAACTTATCCTCGATGATTGAGAAGATCAAGATTCAACTGGAGAATATGTATTGCCTTTTGCATGAGAGCTCAAAAATACTTC
>JANMOR010000713.1:0-1573 GCA_031369435.1 Chitinophagaceae bacterium | reverse complement strand
CGTTTGAATGATTTTCTTTTCCATCATACTACAAACTTAGTTTTTTACAGGTAAGAAAAAAATCCAGTTTGGCTTTTGTTCCCTGTAATTTTGCGGGGCATGAAAATTCTCATCATCAGTTCCTATCCTGTTACAATGGTTTTTGGAAAAGCTATCTCATTTCCAGGATCGGAATGCATTGTTGAATCTTTATTACCTGCAGATGGTTTGAACGATTTTGATTTGCTGATTGATCAGGAATTTGAAGAACATCCTGAACGGATAGATCAATATAAAAACTCAACCATTCCGGTTTTAATCGGGTCTGTTATTCAAACATTAAACGAATTAAATGCCGGCATATCCCTGGTAGCCCGTTTCAATCATTGGCCCGTCTTCATCAATAGAAATTGTTTAGAAGTTGCCATGGCAAAAGAAAATGAACCGATATTTCATGCTTTGTTTAATCAATTGAATATTCCTTTTCATCAAGTTGCCGATGTGCCCGGTTTTGTAAGTGCAAGAACTGTGAGCATGATCATTAATGAAGCATTTTTAGCAAGAGAGGAACAAGTTTCCACGGCCGATGAAATTGATATTGCCATGAAACTTGGCACCAGCTATCCTTTGGGACCATTTGAATGGTATAACCAAACAGGTCCGGAACGAATTGTTCAGCTCTTACAAAAACTTGCAGTTACTGATGAACGTTATCAACCCGCTTTATCCTTAATTGAATACAAAGCAAATTCCTGACATGGCAATTCTACTTTGCATTGATACATCAACCACACATGCATCCGTTGCTTTGTCGAACGGGGAAGAATTGCTTGGCATTAAGATGAATGAAAACCAAAAAGAACATGCTTCTTTTCTTCAGCCCGCTATACAGGAGTTGATGGCTGAACTGAAACTATCACTTTCAGATCTGCAGGCCATAGCGGTTACTTCAGGCCCCGGCTCCTATACCGGTTTAAGAGTTGGTTTTGCATCGGCCAAAGGATTGTGTTATGCATTGCAAATTCCGTTGATCAGCATTTCAACAACATTAGTAATGAGTGCTGCTGCTGTAAAAAATATTGAACAGGTATCATCCAGCAAACTTACGTTGATACTTTGCCCCATGATTGATGCAAGAAGAATGGAAGTGTTTACAGCCCTTTTTTCATATGATCTATCTCAGCTTACTCAAAATTCTGCTGTGATATTAAATCCCGATTCATTTGCAGATATACTTCAGTCAAATGTTGTTTACTTTTTTGGCAATGGTGCAGACAAATGGAAAAACATCTGCCATCACTCAAATGCATTTTTCCCTGACCTGCTCTGGAATGCCAGCGATATGTTGAAGCTTGCTTACAAACAATTTCAACATAATGACTTTACATCCCTTGCTTATGCTGTTCCTGATTATGGAAAAGATTTTAATTCAGTTGTTAAGTAAAGAATGTCTTTTATAACCACTTAATGCTTTTTTTTTTAATAACTTTAGTTTGCTCAGAGTCAACCCAAAATATACCCAACCATAAAAAAACTCTGGAAATGACTACTATTTTAAGGAAAAAAGAGAATAGCGTTACTGCTATTCAACTGG
>JANMOR010000666.1:0-1569 GCA_031369435.1 Chitinophagaceae bacterium | reverse complement strand
CAATAAGAATCTCCAACTTTAAAGACCCCGGTTTTACCGGGGTCTTTTTTTTCAATTTTGATTAAAGCCGTTGCTCAAATCAGGGATATAATACATTGACTAAGTTTTACTTTATCATAACCTTATTACTTACCCTTGTTTCAGGGGAATCTGTACATTCACCTCACAACCCTGACCGGGTGAGGAACTGATTTTTACAACACCATCCATTAACCTTACCCTCCGGTTAATGTTTTCTAACCCAATGCCATACTTTTTAACACTGGCATCAAAACCAACGCCATCATCTTTAATCACCATCACAATATGTTCATTCTGTTTCTGAACAGTTATTGCAACAGCTGATGCATTGGCATGTTTGAGGATATTATTCATCTGTTCCTGCAGAATACGATAGATGGTCAATTGCAATTCATTTGAGATCGGTTCATCTACCTCATCAACCAATACCGAAACTTTTAACTGATTGCTGCTGTTCATATTATTAACCAGGATGCGGATCATTTCTTCAAGTGATGCTGAAGAATAAGCGGTAGGTGTGAGTTTATGTGAAAGCTGCCTGATTTCATTGATCACTTCCTGCAAATTTGCCTTTACCTGTTCAATGACTGAAGTGGCCAGTTTTTGATCCTGAATATTTAATGAAGCATATGTAAGATTTAACAGCGAGGCAGCAAGAATCTGATTGACATTATCATGAAGTTCCATACCAAGCTGCATACGTTCCCCCTCCTGTGCATCAGTAACAGCTTTGTTGATCCGCTTATCCTCTTCTATCTGGCTTGTAATATCAATGGCTGTTCCAATTAAAGCAGGTTTATTATTATAGATAATTGCTGAAACAATTACTTCCTGGTGCATGATCGATTTGTTTCGCCTGATACCTTTAATGATATAACGGGAAGTGGCATGCTCACCCTTATCGAGTAATAAGTAAATTGCTTTCACTTTTTCCAGATCATCTCTATGAACAAGATCCTCAATTGAAACTGTGTTCAACAATTCTGCTTTTGAATACCCGGTATTTTTTTCAAATTCGGGATTTGTATAAATGAATTTGCCATCTTGCAAAATAAAAACACCCACCAGGTTCTGCTCAACCAGTATCCTGAATGTTTCTTCACTCTTACTCAGCAACATTGTTTTTTCATTTACCAGCTTTTTCAAAACATATGGCTGCCGGCTGATATCCCAGGCTAATACTCCGACTGTAATTGCAAATAATAAACTTAAAACAAGAACAGGAATCAATACAGCGGGCAATCTGTTGCGGGCAGATGTTACATAAATTTTCCAATTGCCTTCAGGAACTTCATTGATAACCGCTTCGCTTTTATCAAATATTAGAGAGTCTGGCAAAAAAAATTCTTCTTCCCCAGAGTTGGGATTTATTTTTGACAACTGAAAAACAAAATCTTTGTTTTGTGTACTGTGTAATTCTGCCGCATTAATAAAAGTGGAAAGTTTGATCAGCACAGCAGAGAACCCCCAGAATTTATGATCAATAAAAATGGGTAAGCGGCCAACAATAGCCATATACCCCTGCTTTAGCATTATAGGTCCCGCAAA
>JANMOR010000640.1:0-3929 GCA_031369435.1 Chitinophagaceae bacterium | reverse complement strand
TTCCATTTCTTTAAAAAGCATTTCAATTTTTTCTGCATTCAAATCCCGTATCTCCAAACCCAATACTACTTTACCGGGAATAACATTGTAAGTACCGGGTTGTACTGCAATTTTTCCAACAGTACCTACCTGTGTTCCTTTTACACTGTTCACAACTTCGTTTACTGCAATAATAAATTTTGATGCAGCCAGCAATGCATCCTGCCGCATGTTCATTTGTGTAGCGCCTGCATGATTGGCAAAACCTTCTACCGTTACTTCCCAATGCACAATACCCACAATACCTTCCACTACACCAATCTGTATCTTTTCTTTTTCTAAAATACCGCCCTGTTCAATGTGCAGTTCAACCCATGCATGAATGTCTCCTTTTTTACGGATGCAGGATTGAATATTATCGGGGTTGCCACCAATGGCTTTAATACCTTCTGCCATGGTTAAACCGCTTTGGCTTTTTTGTTTGAGACCTTCTGCAGTCATATCGCCCACCATAGCTTTGCTGCCAATGGTGCCGCCTACTTCATTGCCAAAAATGATGACTTCTAAAGGATGTTCTGTAACAACATTGTTTTCATTGAGGATCTCAATTACTTCCAGTGCACTGATGGAACCCAATGTGCCATCATAGTTGCCACCATCGGGCACCATATCAATATGCGAACCGAATGCAATTGGTTTGAGTGATGTATTTTTTCCTTTGCGTTTACCAATGATATTTCCTGCTGCATCAATAGTTGGGTTGAGTCCTGCTTTTTTCATCAGTTCCATAAACCATGCACGACCTTCAATATCGCCTTTGGTATAAGCAACACGGTAACCACGGCCTTTTTCATCCACACCAAATTTTGCCAGTTCAAAAATGCGGCTTTCAATGCGTTTGCCGTTTACGCTTAAAGCAGCTCCTGTTTTTTTATTAGCGGAAAGCAGTGAGCCGAACACACCCATCCCAATAACAGTGAGTGATGATTGTTTGATGAAGTTTCTGCGTTGCATTGTTTGCGATTTATTTTATTTGTAACTCAATTCTAAATTAGCTCTTCAAAATTTCCAGACTTTGAAGTTGCATGCATCCTGTCTCTGACAGGATAAAGAATGAAACAGTTTGGAAACTGTTTGTTTAAAACTGCAAAGTCTCCATACTTTGCAGAGCTGATTTTATTTAAGGTGATACTCTTCTTTCAGCATTTCTATTATTTCCATAGCAATTTTCAAAGCTTCAGGATAGAGCTCATCAACATATCTTTTATTTCTCCATTTGCGGTCCATAAGATTGTTTAGGTATTCTTCCATTACACCATCGCTGCCTGTTTTTAAAGAAAGCTGCTGTATTATCATGCTATCCATCTTGTCATTGGATACGTGGTTCTTCATTTCCAATGAAATCTGCAAGGGGGCAAAAACCTCATAATATCTTGCGGAAACTAATCTGCTGCGGATCTCAACTATCTTAATACGGAGCAGATTGTCAGACTCATTATTACTGCCTATCTGACTCTGAAGCGCATAGTATTTATTTATTTTATTAATCAGCCCTTTATTTCTATAATACCGGAGATTGCCTGATTGTATTAATTGCGTTAGGGTTGATCTATTCCAGTCGATATCATACGCATTAGTTGTAAACCTGCTGTAATAATAAAACACTCCTGGTACGTTTGGTTTATCAATATTTTTCATGCCAATTGAGATGCAACTGTCAAATGCTCCAACCATAAAACTATTTTGGCGTATTCCACGACTTATTTCTGCTGTATCTTCCTTCATGTCGCTAAGCAAACTTTTTGCATATTCTTTTGCACGATTAGCTTCAACATAATGTTCTCGCTGGTTCTCTGCCAAAAATCCACAGAACACTGCCAGGAATAACATTAGAAATTCCCAGAAATAATGCGTCCATTTTTTTCTTGGTGTGTGGGTGTGTGCATGTACTTCCATAAATGATTTATTAATTAGTTCTCATCGTTATCCTGATAATTTACTTTTTAAACTTCCCGTACACCGGTTGCCCCGGCAATACACCTGTTAACGTTTTTCCATTTCTTAAAACAAATGTTCCGTTCACCATTACATATTCAATGCCTGCAGAAAACTCCAGCCCTTTTTCAAATGTTGCTTTATCAATAATTGTATTGGGATTAAAAATGGTAATGTCGGCATCTGCACCAATTTGTATTCTTCCTTTAAAGCGCATCATTGGTGCGATGTCTTCTAATCTTTTTGCTGGCAGCAAGGTCATTTTTTCAATAGCAGTTATAAGATCAATTACTTTTTCTTCTCTCACATATTTGCCCAACACTCTTGAAAAAGTTCCGGCCGTTCTTGGATGTGCCAGTTTTGCATAAGGCATTCCATCCGATGCAATCATAACACCGGGTGAACCTATTCCTGTTTTTATCCATTCCGGTTTCATGGAATGAATAATAACCACACCGCTTGTTTTCCGGTAACGTTCAAATGTTTCTTTGGTCAACCGTTCGCCTGTTGCTACCCATTGAAGATCGCCATAAGAGATATTCAGTTTTTCCTGCCAGCCATCGTTGAATATGGCGCTTTGCAATAAAGTGGAGCCAGCCGTATAGGAATATAACTCTGTTGTAATATCAAATCCTTTTTTCCTGGCTGATTGTATCATATCCAATGCCAGTTGAATTTGACCCAATGCCATACTGTTGATATGAACAATATGCAGTGGAGCCCCGGTTAATATGGCATCAGCCATTACTTCCTGTATAGAAATAATATCCGGTTCACGTACATGCGAGAATACCAATGCATTCAGTTCACCGGCTAATTTGTACACACTGTACATTTCGCCGGGTTTTGTTTTTGGAAGATAACCGATAGGCACACCAATACCAATGCCACCTTCTGATAGTGCTGATTTTATATTGACAAGTGTTTTATTTATTTCCTCTTGAGTAAGAACATCTGCATAGGAAATTCCAATAGCGGTAAAAAGAGTTTCAATCTTTGATTCACCATTGATTATTTTTTGTTCCAGTTCACTCACACCTGTTTTATATTTATCCAAAGCACGGAATCTTTCAAAAGGCCAGCATACACTGGCGCCATAATTGATCAATGCTTTTCCCTGCCGTGATGCATACCATTTTCCCAAATGTTCAATTCCCCATTCCAGTTCCAAAGCTGTTGTTACACCATCATGCAATTGATATTCCTGTTCCACATTGCTGCGGCCATGTACATGCAAATCAATAAAGCCCGGGGCAACAACCAAACCACTCACATCAATAACTTCTTTTCCCTGTAAAGATTCAGTGCTGATCTGTGCAATGCGGTTGTTGAGGATACCAACATTTCTGATAGCATCTAATTTTGTTTCGGGATCAATGACACGGCCGCCTTTCAATACTACATCATAGATAATAGTTGATTGTGTGAACGCAGTAAACGAAAACGTGAAGAATATTGCAGTGAGTAATTGCTTCATGTTGATGGTTTTAGTTTTTAATGAGCCTTGTTGAATGCAATACATTTATTTTCCATTGTTTTTTTTCTTTTAGCAGGATAACTGTTTCCATCCATTTTATCATTTCTTCTTTTCCATTTCTGGTGATGATTGATTGCAGGTAGTAAGTAACCCATGCTGTTTTTTTGTTGATGGTTGTGTTTACAAACTCAAAGCTGTTGATGCGTTTAAAATCTGCAGCCTTGCTCCCAAGTATTACTTTATTGATTAGGGTATCTATCGTCCATATTTGTCCGTATTCATAAAACTTTACATTGGAAGTTGAGTGCAATTTTAAACCTGCTGTATCACTGTTTGATAAAGCGGTAAACAGTTTGATAATGGTTTGTTGTACAGATAGCTCCTGTTTGGTAAATGGCTGGGCAATTACTGTTGATGTAATGATCATCAACATCAACAAGAGTGATGACTTTTTCATTTTTCTTATTTGGTTTGAGCT
>JANMOR010000627.1:0-4710 GCA_031369435.1 Chitinophagaceae bacterium | reverse complement strand
GTACAGTTTAATGAAATAAGTTCAACCACTACTACAACAGGAATGATGTACAGTCACCCTTCGGGTGAACAGACATCAGTAAGGGCAACAACATAACTTAACTTACCCACCTATTAATCCCCTCCCAAGAGGGGAGACCCGGCTTTTACATATACATCTGCTCATGTATTTCAGCATTTCAACAATTGCACAAAAGCCGAACAAGCCTATACTTAAAACTAATAACTAAAAACTATCAACTTTCTTCCATTCTTGTTTTTTGGTTTTTTTTCAGGTACTTCGCAGTCAGTAACTGAATAAGTGTATGACATCACCCAACAAAAAAGATGCAATAGGTAAAGGAATCCGTTCGCTATTGCAAAGTATTGATGAGGATCTTAAAACAACAGCCTGGCATTTAAAGCCAACTGTAACGGAATCGGTTACCGTTATGCTTCGTATTCCTATAGCTGATATTGAGATCAACCCCAAGCAGCCGAGAAAGGATTTTGATGAGCAATCGCTTAAAGAATTGGCCGACAGTATTCAAATGCATGATATTGTACAACCGATCACTGTTTCAAAGATCGGCACCAATAAATACCGTTTAATTGCCGGTGAAAGAAGATGGCGTGCTGCTAAAATAGCCGGGTTAAAAGATCTCCCTGCTTATATACGCCAGGCAAACGACCAGGAATTACTGGAACTGGCATTGCTTGAAAACCTGCAACGTGAAAATCTGAATGCTGTTGAAATTGCTCTCAGCTATAAACGTTTGATGGAAGAATTGAATTACACTCAGGAACAGGTAGCAGAGCGGATGGGCAAAGACCGGACTACTGTTACCAATTATATCCGCTTACTGAAATTGCCACCCGATATTCAGTTAGCTGTTCGTTCGGGAGAAATAAGCATGGGTCATGCAAGAGCATTGATCAATGTTGATACCATTGACAAGCAGTTGTATGTATTTCATCATATCAAACAAAAAGGATTATCGGTTCGGCAAACAGAGAGTCTTGTAAGGCAGTTATATAAATCATCGCCTGTTAATAAATCGGTAAAGAATGCACTGCCACAGGCCTTTCAGCGAATTGAAGATAATTTAGCATCACAATTCGGTACCAGGATAAAACTCCATCACAGTAAAAAAGGAAACGGAAGCATTTTGATTGAATACTATTCATTAGAACAGTTTAATCAAATCCTGAAACACCTGGGAACCGATGTTGAATAATACATGAGGTACTTATTTTTTTTCATCTTATTCACTTTCTTTTCAGTGCATCTTGTAACAGCACAGGTAAAAGATACAAGCGTAAAGCTGGGTGAAAGTGCTGTGCTCACAACTGATACTATCATCAACGCAAAATCTACTGATACGGTAAAAACACATTCACCACGCAAAGCAACCATCCGTTCTGCCATCCTTCCCGGTTGGGGACAAGCCTATAATAAAAAGTATTGGAAAATACCCATCGTGTATGGCGCATTGGGTACTGCTGCCGGTTTCTTTATTTACAATGTAAAAGAATATACCGATGCAAGAAATGCTTACAGGTATAAAGTAGATACCATTCCTTCCAATGATATCCTGGTGAAACCAAAGTTTCGTCCCGTTGATCCTGAAGGGATCAGGCAGTACAGAAATGGTGTGCGGCAAAATGTTGATTATTCCGTACTTGTCTTTTTAGTCCTTTGGGGATTAAACGTTGTAGATGCCACTGTTGACGGGCATTTAAAAGCATTTGAAGTAAGTGAGAATTTATCCATGCAGGTGAATCCTTCCTTTATACCGCAAACAAAACAGGCAGCTGTTGGTTTGGTATTTACCTTTGGAAAAAAGAACAATTCATTTTCGAAATAAAAAATCAGGTCTTGATTCATTGGTTGTTAAAAGACATTGCTGACAATGTTCATTTTACAAATCCAATCAACAGGCAAACCAATCAACCAACATGAAACTTGCGTTATTAGGATACGGTAAAATGGGTAAAGCCATTCATGAAATTGCAAAGCAACGTGGACATGAAGCTATACTCATCATTGATGCAGATAACCTGCAAGATCTCACTGCTGAAAATATTTCAAAGGCTGATGTAGCTATTGAATTTACCAGTCCGCACACTGCTTTAGCCAATGTGCTGTTTTGTTTACAACATGCAGTTCCTGTTATATGTGGTTCTACGGGTTGGTTAGAGAAATTAGAAGAAGCAAAACAAACAGCAGTTGAAAACAAAACAGGTTTGATAGTAGCCAGCAACTTCAGTGTGGGTGTGAATATTTTTTTTGAAGTAAATAAGCGGCTGGCTCAACTCATGAATTATCAGAACGGCTATGATGTAACACTGAAAGAAATTCATCATACCGCCAAAAAAGATGCACCCAGCGGTACAGCTATTACATTGGCAGAACAGGTGCTTGATGCAGTGGAACGAAAAACAAACTGGGTAAATGAACAATCAAACAACCCTTCAGAGCTTTCTATCTTCAGCGAACGCATTGATCCTGCACCCGGCACACATTATGTGAAATATTCTTCTGCGGTTGATGATATTGAAATTATTCATACAGCACACAACCGCACCGGCTTTGCTTTAGGAGCAGTACTCGCAGCAGAATTCTTAAAAGACAAAACAGGGTTTTTTGGAATGAAAGAAGTTCTTAACTTGTAAGCGCCATGTTGCTGATACCCAAAAACTTTTTTCTCAGTTTGTTCTTCTTATCCGTCTGTCTTTGCAGTAAGGCACAAAACCAAACCATTGACAGTTTACGTTCCGTTATTGCAACATCTGGAAACGATGTAAACCGGTTAACTGCTTATATCCATCTCAGCGGCAAACTCAGCCTTATCAGCTTTAATGAAACCATTAAAATAGCCGAGAAGGGAATTGAACTGGCATCAAAAATGAAAGACTCATTAGCATATGCTGAGCTGAGCCGTAACATGGGCATTGCTTATTATTTCAAAGGTGATTATGAAAAAGCAGCTTCTCTTTTTTTTACAGCAGCACGCATTTATGAAGAAGCCAATAAAGAAAAACCGCTTGCTTATGTATATAATGATATTGCCAAATTATACCGCAAGAACCGTGATCTGAAACGTGCAGGAGAAAATTATGAAAAGGCCTTATCTATATTCCGTTCGCTCAAAGATTCAAGTGGTGTACAAATGATCCTCAATGAAAGCGGGGTTGTTTTTGAGTACCAGGGCAATTATGCAGAAGCATTAAAACGATACAATGCATCCCTGCAAATAGCCAAACGCTTAAATGATGAAATAGGAAAAAGCTGGTGCTTTAGTTTTATTGCCGGTGTAAATGTGTTGCAAAGCAATTATGAATCGGCTGAAAGTTATAACCTGCAGGCCCTTGCGATACGGCAAAAATTGCAGGATACATTTGCCATTGCTTTGAGTTTTTCAGATCTTGGTATTTTATACAGTGCATGGGGTAAACCTGAACGTGCCACTTATTATTTTGATGAAAGCAATAAGATTGCTGAAAAGATGGGCTACCGGGAACTGCTTTCAAATAACTACGCTGAAATGAGCAAGCTGGCCAATGTAAATGGCAATTATAAAGCAGCATTGGATTATTATACCTGGCATACACAGTTGAAAGATTCCATTTTCAATTCACAAAAAAACCGGCAGGTAGAAGAGTTGAGTACTTTGTATGAAACAAACAAAAAAGAGCAGCAGATACAGGGTCAGCAACTCACCATCAAAAAAAGAAATTCACTGATTGGAATTATTTCTGGCGCATCTCTTCTCACTTTACTCATCATCTTTCTTTTTTACAACCGGTATAAATGGAAACAACAATCGAAGATGCAGGTTGAAATCTTGAAACAACAGGAACTGGCGGCCAAATCAGTTTTGGAAGCAGAAGAAAAAGAACGAAGCCGTATTGCCAAAGACCTGCATGATGGTGTGGGGCAAATGATGAGTGCTGCAAGAATGAATCTTTCTTCCTTCTATAATAATCTGAAAGTAAAAGATGAAGAAGAAAATAAATCGTTGTACAACATTATTCAACTGGTAGATGATAGCTGTAAAGAAGTAAGATCGGTGAGTCATAGCATGATGCCTGCTGCATTGCTCAGCAAAGGTTTGCCCGATGCAGTGGATGAACTGGTTTCAAAGATCAATGGCAAATCACTGAAAGTTAATTTTCATAGCGAAGGTTTTGATGGCCGGCTTAGTTCCAATACAGAAACGATCTTATACAGGGTTATCCAGGAATGTGTAAACAACTGTATTAAACATGCAGAAGCCACTGAGCTGGATATTGCCTTGCTCAGGGATGCAGAAGGATTGAGCGTTACAATTGAAGACAATGGAAAAGGTTTTGAATACAACAACAATAACGAAGACGAAGAGGGTATGGGATTAAAAAATATCAGGAGCCGTATTCAATTTTTAAAAGGCACCATTGACTTCGATACCGCCTTGGGTAAAGGAACTTTAGTGGCTATTCATTTGCCTGGTAACAATTAATATTTGAAATGAAACAGTGGATAATTTTTTTCCGGATCATGGTTGCAATCATTGTTGTTGCAAATTCGGCTGCAGCGCAGCAGTCGAAATCGGATAGTTTAAGAAAATTGATCCTGCTTGAAAAAAATGAAACCAAAAAAACTGATCTCCTCCTTCAGCTATCAACAGAACTCAGAGATAGTAACCCCGACAGCTCTTTCAACATCAGCCAGGAAGTATTAAGAAGTTCA
>JANMOR010000609.1:0-3917 GCA_031369435.1 Chitinophagaceae bacterium | reverse complement strand
GTTCTGTATTGGAGTGGCGGGTGTGTTAACACGCCGCAATGCCATTATTATTTTCATGTGTATTGAATTAATGTTGAATGCGGTGAATCTGCTGTTGGTTGCATTCAGTAAAATGCACTATGAAAATGTGGCTGCATACGACCCATCTTCAGTGATTGGGGCCGAAGCACAGTTGTTTGTATTTTTTATTATGGTAGTGGCTGCAGCTGAAGTAAGTGTGGGACTGGCTATTATTGTAATGATGTACAGAAATATTCACAGTGTGGATGTAAACTTTTTGAACAGACTTAAACATTAAAGAAAGTAGTATGAAGTAAGAGGTATGATTATAATACTACTTACTTCTAACCTCTTACCTCATTTTATATGAAGAGTATTATCGACCTGGTTTATTTAGTTCCATTGTTTCCTTTGATTGGATTTCTGATCAATGGATTGGGAAGAAAGCAGTTGAGTAAATCGCTCAGTGGTATCATTGGCAGTGCTGTAATTCTTGCATCGTTCATTGTAAGTCTGTTGATCTTTAATGAAACAAGAATTGAAGGCTTTACTGCTGTAACGGTGAACCTGTTTGAGTTTATTAATGTGGCCGGATTAAACATTCCATTCGCTTTCCAGGTTGATCAGCTTTCAACTTTATTCTTATTAATTATTACCGGTGTTGGGTTTTTGATTCATGTGTATTCAACCTCTTACATGCAGGAAGAAGAACCGCATCATTATGCCCGTTACTTTGCTTACCTGAATTTGTTTGTGTTCAGTATGTTGTTGCTGGTGCTGGGATCTAATTATCTCATCATGTTTATTGGATGGGAAGGTGTAGGTCTTTGTTCTTATTTACTCATTGGCTACTGGTTTAAGAACACAGAATACGGTAATGCTGCACGAAAAGCTTTTGTAATGAACCGTATTGGTGATCTTGGTTTTTTAATTGGACTGTTTTTTATCATTCAGCAATTTGGGTCTCTTAATTTTATTGACATATTCAGTTTTGCTTCTTCAAACAGCAGCCAAATAAACGGCAGTTTTGAAGTAACAACAATTACTTTATTATTGTTTGTTGGTGCCATGGGAAAGAGCGCTCAAATTCCTTTATATACTTGGTTGCCCGATGCAATGGCTGGTCCAACACCTGTATCGGCATTGATCCATGCTGCAACAATGGTTACGGCAGGCATTTATATGATTGCACGCAGCAACATTTTATATACACTGGCTCCGGTTTCACAAACAGTGGTTGCTGTCATTGGTTTAGCAACTGCAATTCTTGCTGCAACCATAGCCATCAAACAAAACGATATTAAAAAAGTACTGGCTTATTCAACAGTAAGCCAGTTAGGTTATATGTTTCTTGGTTTAGGAGTGGGTGCATATACCGGTGCTGTATTTCATGTAATGACACATGCTTTCTTCAAAGCATTATTATTCCTTGGTGCAGGTAGTGTTATTCATGCCATGCATCATGAACAGGATATCCGTAAAATGGGTGGACTGTCAAAAAAATTGCCGCATACACACTGGACATTCTTAGTTGGTTGTATTGCTATTGCAGGCATTCCTCCGTTCAGTGGTTTCTTTTCAAAAGATGAAATATTGGTGAATGCATATGCAAACAATCCTGTTTTATACTGGATCGGTTTAGGCGGTGCATTGATGACTGCTTTTTATATGTTCCGTTTATATGCTATGACATTCAGAGGAACTTTCCGAGGCACACATGAACAGGAACATCACCTGCATGAAAGTCCACTGTCAATGATTGTTCCATTAATTGTATTGGCTGTATTGGCTGCAGTGGCCGGTTTTATTGGTATTCCAGAATTATTTGCACCTGGTGCTCATCGCCTGGAACATTATTTAGCACCTGTGTTTGCAGCATCAACTGAATTAAGTGCAGCACATCAGCTTGATCACTCAACTGAATACATGTTACTCGGCGTGAGTTTAACATTGATCGTCATTGCCATTTTATATGCATTGAACCGTTTCAGCAAAAAACCTGAAACAGAAGATGCAACCGGCTTTGGAAAAACACTCGCTAACAAATGGTATGTTGATGAAATATATGATGCCATCATCAGTAAACCATTAAATGGATTGGGATATGTCTTCAACCGGTTTGTAGAAAAAAGCGGTATTGACGGCTTGGTGAACGGTATTGGAAAAAGTGTACAGTGGGGCAGTCGGCAGTTACGGTTATTACAAAGTGGATTAGTAGGTACTTATATATTGTGGATGGTGCTGGGCATATTAATCTTCTTTGTCATTACTATTACTATACTTAATTAAACAGAGCAGGGCTTTATATGATTGCATTATTGTTGATATTGATTCCATTCATTACCGGTGTAATTGCCTTTTTCATTAAAGATGAAAAGCAGGTAAAGACATGGAGCTTTGTTGCTGCACTGGCTTCACTGGCTTTGATGGTCATTGGTTTGCTTGCTATTGATAATCCTGGTCAAAAAACATTTATTGCAGAATGGCTGCCACAGCTTGGTTCATCCTTTGCATTGCAGATGGATGGTGTGAGTACGGTTCTTTGTTTATTGACTGTGTTTTCCTATCCACTCATCTTTGCATCAACATGGAAAAGTAAATATCCATCGCCGAATATTTTTTATGGATTGATGTTGTTAACACAAGCCGGACTGTTAGGTGTGTTCTTAGCCGCAGATGGTTTGTTGTTTTATTTCTTTTGGGAGCTGGCGTTGATTCCTGTTTATTTTCTCTGTTCAAAATGGGGTGGTGAAAAACGAATTGCCGTCACCATTAAATTCTTCATTTATACATTCGTTGGTTCATTATTGATGCTGGTTGGATTGATCTATCTCTATTATCAAACAACCGATGCTTCTTTTTCCATGCAATCATTGTATGATGTAAAGCTTACCGTAAACCAACAAGCCTGGTTATTCTGGTTATTCTTTATTGCATTTGCAATTAAAATGCCTGTCTTTCCATTCCACACATGGCAGCCCGATACATATGAACAGGCACCAACAGCGGTAACAATGGTGTTGAGTGCATTGATGGTAAAGATGGGATTGTTTGCAGTAGTGCGTTGGTTGATTCCATTGTTTCCAGCAGGAGCAATGATGTTTAGTAATGTAGTTATTATTTTAAGTGTGGTGGGAATGGTATATGCCAGTATTCTAGCCATGCAGCAGGATGATATGAAACGATTGGTTGCCTATTCATCCATTGCACATATTGGTTTGATGAGTGCTGCATTATTTGTAAATAATGAAAGCGGTTTACAGGGCGCCATGATCCAGTTCTTCAGCCATGGTGTGAATGTATTGGGCATGTGGATCGTTGTTGAATTGATCGAACGTCAGTTCGGCACACGCAAAATGAGTGAGCTGGGCGGCATTGCACAAAAAGCACCGGTCTTGGCTATCTTATTAGTCATTGTCGCATTGGCAAATGTAGCTTTACCGTTAACAAATGCATTTGTTGGTGAGTTCTTAATGTTCAATGGATTGTTTCAATTCAATGTTTGGTATGCTGCAATTGGCGGATTGAGTATCATCCTCAGTGCCGTTTATACTTTGCGTATGATACAGAAAGTATTTTACGGAAATGAAAATGCATTAACTGCAAAAACAGTAGATATCAACTGGTATGAAAAAGCAAGTTTAGCAGTGATAGTAGTTGCCATTTTTGTAATGGGAGTTTATCCAAAACCCGTCTTTGCAATTGTGCAGGAAACGGTAACAATGATCTTAGGAATCTTTAAATAATATAACGAAGAATAATGAACCTGATTTTAATTTCGGCGCTTTGGGGAATTGTAATGATGTTTAGCGGTTTGGTTATTAAAAATAAATCAACTGCTAAAACAATTGCGTTGGTTGGCGCCGTTGCCCTTTTAATAGGTAATCTTTTTGACCTTGCAGGCAAGATGATTATTG
>JANMOR010000576.1:0-5428 GCA_031369435.1 Chitinophagaceae bacterium | reverse complement strand
CCGTCCTTATCAATGGCTTCTATTTCAACAAAGCTTCCCAAACCTTCCACCTCATCAATATGAAATTTCACATTGTCAATAAACCAGATCTCCCGCTTTTTCTTTACCACTACTTTAATTCCGTTTGCATTGATCAGGATTTGTTTCAGCATATCACTATCCTCATTTACCTGGAACAGGTTTACCTGGCTCATTTTTGGCCCTGCAATATTTTCCCTGTTATAAAAGATGAGAGAGTTTTCGATATTGCCCTGTCTTAATTTTAAACGACCATTGTTCACCTTGAAATAAGTATCGGTTTGCACATCTGTACCCCTGAACTCAGCCATATGATGTTTTAAAAATTGCCTGATGAAAGAAGCATCATTGCAACGGGCTTTGATTTCAATGTTTTGGTGGCTCATTTGGCAGAAAATAAAAAGCCGCCTGTGAAGACGGCTGATAAGTTAGATACTGGAAAGATTTTAGGCTTCAGCCGGGGTTAACCTTGAAGTTCTGTTTGTTCTTGTTTGTTTAGGAGCTAAAGCGATGGCTCTTTCGAAGCGCATTGCCGTCCAAACATGATCCAAGACCACTTCTTCTGAAGTTTCAAATCCGCACTGGCAAATAAATTGCCAGCTTCCTACACGGTTTAAATCACTTACAATTTTAGAAGCTGTTTTAGGATAAGCTACCCAAAACTTGGCATTTGGACCAAGAGCTGGTAACACTTCCTTCAAGATTCCGTTTAATTGATTCTGATTTACCGCAAAAATGAGGGCGAAATCAATCTTCTTGCTACAAAGCAATGGAGTTACGTTTTTAGCAAACGATAATTTTACAAATTGCTTTTCGATAGAAGAAGGTAATCCCTGAATGAGTAAGTTCTTTTCTTCGTTCAATTGGAGCTTTTCCAATAGAGAAATTGACATGCCAATGAAAATTTAAGTGAGAACTAGAGTTGGACGGCAAAGGTAGTTTTTTTCGGCTGTTATTGGAAGGATTGAGGGATATTTTTTTAAAATAACTGCAAAAAGAACCCCCGCATGAAGCAGGGGTTCTTTATCTAAGATATTGAAATGAAATTATTTACGAATTGGCTTGTAATAAGGCATGGCCTCCTGAACATAGATTTTCATCTTTTCAATACGGGTTGCATCTGATGGGTGTGTACTCAGAATTTCAGGTGGTTTTTGACCGCCTCCCATTTGTGCCATTCTTTGCCAGAAAGGAATTGCTTCCTGTGGATTATATCCCGCCATTGCAGCAAAACGTAATCCAAACTGATCGGCCTCCAGCTCCTGTTTACGGGAGAACGGAAGGGTTCCGGCTACTGTTGAGCCTATACCATAAGCCGTCATAAAAAGATTTTGCGTTTCGGCGGGTTTGTTCGCTACTGCTACAGATAAAGCTACACCGCCCAATTGCTGAACAATACCCTGGCTCATACGCTCATTTCCATGTAACGCAATGGCGTGTGCAATTTCATGCCCCATAACTACTGCTAAGGCAGCTTCATTTTGGGTTACACCCAACAAGCCTGTATAAACAACTACCTTACCTCCGGGCATAGCCCATGCATTTACATCTTTGTTGTCAACAAGGTTAAACTCCCATGTATATCCATCAAGTATTTCTTTTTTTCCCTGGTCTTCATAGAACTTTGTAATAGCATAGGCAATACGTGTTCCTACACGACGAACCATCTCTGCATCTTTATTTACGTTTGCCGGTACAATTTTACTTTCAGATAAGAATTGCTTGTACTGCTGACCAGCCATTGCCTGTAATTCTCTTTCGGGTAGTAAAATCAATTGCTTACGGCCAGTTACCTGGTTTTCAGCACAGCCGATCAAGAAAGCAGCAAGGATTAATGAACTGAGAATCTTTTTCATCTTCTTTATTTTAGTTTACTTATTTCAATTAACGTACCAACTTATTTTGCCTGTTTTATATAGAAAGTTAAGATTCATCATCCCTTTTTGTTCTTTGGCCATTTGAACTTGTTTTCCTTCCCTGAAAAAATCCGTTTCAAATTTGCATAATGCATAACAAGAACAATTACAGCGGCAATTATTGAAAACCAACGCATAAAAACATTTGTTTCATTTACTGCAAACCAAACACATCCCATAAAAACCAACACTGCAATGATAGAACCAAGCGAAATATATATTGTAAAAACAACAACAACAACAAAAGCTCCAACACTGATCAATGCTACCCAGGGTTGAATGGCTACGGCCATTCCGAATAATACCGCTACCCCTTTTCCACCCCTGAATCCTGCGAAAATGGGAAAAATATGACCCAACACCGCAACTAATCCCAATAACATTTGCCAGAATGAATGTTCATTCCCCATCCAATCGGTTGGATGAATAGCCCTTGCCAATTGCACAGCTGCTATTCCTTTTGCTAAATCAATGATCAATACAACAATTCCCCACAGAGGCCCTAATACTCTGAAAGTATTGGAAGCTCCCATATTTTTGCTGCCATGTTCCCGTATATCCGTTTTGAAAAAAAATTTGCCTAACCAGTAAGCAGTTGGAATTGATCCGATGAGGTAAGCAGCTATGATGAGCAAAAACAAATTCATCCTAACTTAATTTTTGAAAAACCATAGCGCTCCAGTTATGACGCTCCGATACTTTAATTAGTTGCATGCCTTGAATATTAGCTGCATCAATCAACAATTGATTGTCTTCAACATAAAAACCACTGATCAGTAAGTATCCCTTTTCAACTAATGCCCCTGCCATCAATTGCATGTTGTTAAGCAGGATATGCCGGTTGATATTGGCAAGAATAACATTGAAGGTTTGCCTGATTGGTGGCGCATCTCCTTTTTCTATTTTAATTTTTGAACAACCATTGGTTTCAATATTTTCAAATGAGTTGTCAATACATAATTCATCATAATCCATTGCAAGAACTGATTTGGCACCGAGCTTTTCAGCAAGAATGGCCAATACTACTGTACCACAACCAAAATCGAATACCGATTGATTGCTGAAATCAATTCCCTGCATCAGCTTCATCATTTGCCAGGTAGTGGCATGATGTCCTGTACCAAAACTCATTTTGGGGGTAATAACAATTTCATGTTGAACAGTTGCAATGGGCTGGTGAAAATGTGCCCTGATAGCAACAAAGTCATCAACAACCACCGGTTCATAATTTGCCTCCCACTCTGCATTCCAGTTTTTGGGAGCAATAATTTCTTTTATATAGGTTTTCGAAAAAGGCTGTAATAATAAATTCAGCTTTTCTTCATCAAATTTTTTTTCTGGAATGAAAGCATGTAGTTCATGGTCTGTTTCTTCAAACCCATCATAGCCTTCTTCACTCATTAAAGCAATGAGTAGTTCTTGTTCACTTTCTTTTGTTGAGTTAATGTTGATCTTAATGTAGTTGTTCATATGCAATAAAAAAGGTCCCGCTGTTGGCGGGACCGTAAAGTTCTTCTATTTTGGTTGAATAATTAAAGTCTCTCTTCACCATTATCATGATCTTCCTGTTGCTTTTGCTGAACCTGCGGTCTTGGAGCAGCATCAGGCTTTGGCATCAATACCTTGCGGCTTAATTTAAACTTACCGGTTCTTGGATCAAGTCCGATGAGTTTTACTTTCACCACATCACCCACATTCAACACCCCTTCCATTGTATCCAAACGCTTCCAGCTTATTTCACTGATGTGTAATAAACCTTCTTTCTTTGGTAAGAATTCAACAAAGGCTCCAAATTCTTTAATGCCTTTTACTGTTGCTTCATATACCCCGCCAACTTCTGGAACTGCAACTAATCCTTTTACCCATGCAACTGCTTTTTCGACACCTTCTTTAGCTGGTGAGAAAATACTTACTTCACCATAATTACCCACTTCTTCAATAGTAATGACAGTGCCTGTTTCACGTTGAATTTCCTGGATCACTTTACCACCCGGCCCAATGATAGCACCAATAAATTCTTTATCAATGATGATCTTTTCCATCCGTGGTGCATGAGGTTTTACTTCTGCACGTGGTTCAGGCATACATTCATACATCGCATCAAGAATATGTAAACGTCCGGCTTTTGCCTGGTTCAATGCTTCACGCATTACATCCATACTTAAACCATCTACTTTAATATCCATCTGCACACCGCAAATTCCTTCACGGGTTCCGGTTACTTTAAAATCCATATCACCTAAATAATCTTCATCACCAAGTATGTCAGTAAGAATTGCATATTTGCCATCTTCACGTGTGATTAATCCCATCGCAACACCACTAACGTGTTTTTGAACTGGAACACCTGCATCCATTAATGCCAGTGAACCAGCGCAAACTGTTGCCATTGATGAAGAACCGTTTGATTCAAGAATATCACTTACTACACGAACAGTATAAGGATACTCACTGCCCGGCATCATTTGTCTTAATGAACGCATGGCTAAATTACCATGACCAATTTCACGACGACCAGCACCACGCATCATCTTTACCTCACCTGTTGAGAAAGGAGGAAAATTATAATGCAAAAAGAATTTTGAATAATTACTGTTGGCTGCACTTTCAATCAACAATTCATCCAGCTTGGTTCCTAATGTTACAGTTGTTAACGATTGTGTTTCACCACGTGTAAATAATGCTGAACCGTGTGGTGTTGGTAATGGTTCAGTTTCCATTGCCAATGAACGTACTTCATCCAGTTTACGACCATCTAAACGAACACGATCTTCGAGCATCATATTACGAACCACTTCCCATTTGAGATCTTCGTAATATTTTTTTGCTAATTTTTTTTCCAAATCTGTTATTTCTTCACCAAGGCTGACAAACAGTTCTTCCCTGAGTTTAGCATAAGCATCGGTACGATCGTATTTGCTGCTTGCTGATTTAGAAATAGCATATACTTTATCTTTTGCAAAAGCAATTACTTTTTCATTGATTGCTTCATTTTGCTCAGGCTTTTTATAATCTCTTTTTCCTGTTACTCCTTTCGCTTCCCTTAATTCATGCTGTGCTTTAATTTGAATACGGATCGCATCATGAGCTATTCCCAATGCTTCTACTAAATCTTCTTCACTGCATTCTTTTGCTTCACCTTCCACCATCATCAGGTTCTTTTCTGTTGCTGCAATGAGGAATTCATAAGATGCTCTTGCCAATTGTGAACGTGTTGGATTTACAACGAGTTCACCATCCACTTTTGCAATACGAACTTCAGAAATAACTTCTTTGATTGGAATATCTGAAACAGCTAATGCAGCAGATGCAGCCAAACATGCCAAAGCATCAGGCATCACTTCAGCATCAGATGATACAAGACTGATCAATACCTGCACATCACATAAATAATCTTCGGGGAATAGAGGACGTAAAGCACGGTCAACTAAACGACTGGTGAGAATTTCATAATCGTTTAACCTTGCTTCTCGTTTAAAAAATGAACCTGGTAC
>JANMOR010000548.1:0-2790 GCA_031369435.1 Chitinophagaceae bacterium | reverse complement strand
TCTGCTATCCGTTGCTCCAGTTCCTGTATGGGAATGTTAATGGCATTTTTTAACCTGCCGAATTTTTCAGTAGCTGTTCCTTCAAACTCAGCTTTTGTTCTTACATCGAGAAGAATCACTTCTTTATGCGTGGCAACAAATGAACATAGTTGTGCAGGTTCCACTTTCTTAAATACAACAGTTGATTTTTTTACCAAGGGCATATGACAATGAGTGCATGTGCCGGGTGAATCGTAAAAAGCCGCATCACACTCAGCTCCGCAAGGGGTACAAGTATATTCATTAGCACTTTTAGCTATCCCATCACTAAACCCAAATACAGAAACGAGTAAAACAACAAATGCACTTGAATGAACCTTGTTTTTCATTTTTAAAAATTATTGATTGATATCTTTTCCTTCTTTCAGTTTTGTGATAAAACCAGTGATTGTTGCTTTGGCTGCATCATTCGGCGCCTGTACCAATGCTTTGTTTGCATACTCCAGTGCTTTTTTAAAATCGCCTTTAGCAGAATAATACGAAATGAACCCTGCATTCACTGCATATACATCTCCATTCTTTTTTTGATTGGCAGTAAAGATCTCCAGTGCCCTGTCTAATCTTTTTAAAGGAATCAACGAACGGCCATAACCCAAATACTGATTGGCGTTTGCAAAGACCAATGCTTCGTTCATTGTTGAGTCGGCCTGTGCAATCCTGTTCAGTTTTGTATAGTTGTTTGCAAGGTTATTTAAAGTGGCAAAGGTTTTTGTACCGGCCGCCCGTTTACTCCATGTCAATGCTTCTTCAAGATTGATATTTCTTGTGATACAATAATTGGCAGCAGCTAACACATTCAACGCATTAAAACCTTTTTGACCTGTGAGTTGATCTCTCAATCTTGCAATAACGATATTGTCAACATCCACATCAATTTTAAAGGGGATCGATAATTTTTCCCACTGCAATGCAACCACACAATATTTCTCTTTATGTTCAATAAACTCATACTTTAACCACTCTACACTTTTATCGAGGGGCGCTGTTTTTACATTTACACGCAGGGCATCCTGTTTTTCATCATAATAAAAACTTCCCCACGCATTGGATTGATTGGAAAAAATAATGGTAGCATTCTCCGGGTACAGAGCAATATGTAAACCATAAGTGCCTGCTTTGATGTCTTTTCCTTCAACTTTTACATCATGCTCAAACGTAATGGTGGTATTTTCATTAGCACCGGCACGCCACGGGGCGGTATTTTTATTGGTAATAAAACTGCTTGTTGTAAACCCGTAAGGAACAGGATTGCCATCGCCATAAATTTTCCCTTCACGTTTGTTTACATCGGGTCTTGAATAACTAAGTGTAATACTTGTAATGCCTACATCTTCAGTTATAGTTGCTTTTGGGTTATTGGCACTTGGCGGCAAATCCATTTGTGCATTGGTATTGGTTACGCATAAAATAAGCGCAAAAAGCAGTGTAGTTGGTTTCATACTTCTATCTTTTAATTCGTTTTTTTATAAAGCAGTTCTGGTTTCTTTTAATCCTTTTGATTGCAGGTAATCCACTAATTCTTTCGCATCTTCTCCGCCACGTTGTGCATGATGCAGCAAGGTATAGCCATGTGGCCCTCTTGCATAAAGATATTCAGGATAAGTTTCAAGATAAGCTTTTACAATTTGTGTTTTACCGAGCATGGTGAGGACAAACAAGTTTGTTCTTGCCCCCTTTCCAATTAAATAGTTGGCAATTTCTTTGTTGCCCACATGACCGGCTCCTTCCAATCCCGTTTCAAAATCACCACCGCCCCAATCCCAGGTGCAATAAACCAATGTGGGAAATTCTGTAAGCAGCTGTTTTACTTTATCCAGGTTATTATGACCTGCACCAACAAAATCTTTTACTTTTTCAGCAGGCAAAGGATCTGCTTTTGGTTGATTCTTTGCAGATGCAGTTTGTGCTGTAAGAATCAAAGGAGCTGCCAGGATACTGCCAGCTGCTATTGTCTGTTGTAGAAAAGATTTCCGGTTCATAACAATCATTTGTTTAAAGTTCTGAAATAGATCCGGTGATTTTCTTCCGCTCATCATTATCAAACAGCAAGGCAGTAAAATTTGTACAAGTGGCACAAGCGAAGTTTATTTCAAAAACGATGTCCGGTAATTGCAATGCTGTTCGTCTTTGTTTAAATTCATCATTCATTATTTTTTATGACAAACACAATTTTACAGAAAATAGTATTTAAGAATACAACTGCTGAAACACTTTACAACCTGTATATGGATGCAAAGCAACACAGCACAGTTATCGGGGCACCGGTTACAATTCAAAGCAAAGAAGGCGCTGCATTTACTGCCTATGATGATTATATCTCCGGTAAAAACTTACAACTTATTCCCGGCAGGCTGGTTGTACAAAGCTGGTGGGCCAGTGATTGGAATGAAAAGGAAATCAGTTCCACCTTTATTTTATTGTTTGAGCAAAACGGAACGGATGCTGTTGTGCATATGACGCATGCCAATGTGCCCGATGAGCAATACAAATCCATTAAGGAAGGATGGGATCAATTCTACTGGAACCCATGGAAGGAATATCTAAAAAAAATCAAACCAAAAAAGTAATTTCAGTTCCTGTCCGGAAAAATTAAACTCATTCGTCATTCAATAAATCATTTTAAAACAATCAAAAACTACAATTATGGAAAAATTTATGTTGATCTTCCAGGGCGAAATGGCCGGAACAGCACCCTCACCCGAGCAAATGCAGGAAAACATGGGTAAATGGATGGCATGGATTGATAGCCTG
>JANMOR010000539.1:0-4996 GCA_031369435.1 Chitinophagaceae bacterium | reverse complement strand
CAATACACGTTTGTACACCACCCCTTCTGAACGGCTTAATACAATATAGGCGTTGTTATTTTTTACATCTTCGAGGCTTTCTACTTTTTCGGCAACAATTACACTGCCGCTGGGAGTTGGCAACATACTGTCGCCCACAATTTCAAAAGCACGGTAACTGCCGCTGGTAAGCATGGGCAATGTAAACGTATTGAGCTCATCGAGGAACTCAGGATCGGCATAACCGTTCAGGTAACCCGCTGCAGCTTTTACAGGAACAAAATGAATGATATTACTATCGGCCAGCATTTTCATTTGCCTGCGTTTCGATAAGTAACTGCCTTTTGTTTCACTCAGGTCTTTACGCAACAGATCATCAATACTTATTTTAAATAAGTCGCTGATGGTTTCCAGCACTTCATAATTTGGTTCGGCCCTTTCTTCTTCATAGGCACCTACCAATGAGCGTTTGATCCCGATCTTTTGTGCAAATTCATCCTGTGTAAATCCACGGAGCTTGCGCAGATATTTCATGTTTTGATTGGCCATTGCCATAAGATGCTAATTTTATTGGAGCTAAGATACTAATTATTTTAGTTTGACAAAATTTAATTCCAGTTTATTTTTTCTAAGAAATTTTTTTAAAAAATTTTGATTCACTATGCATGCCGTTGGTGGGGACCTGTCTGCCGACAGGCAGGCACCAACGGCGGCGGCGGTCGTGGTCGGTGTCCTCACCGACCACAGTTAGCCGAATAAGAAATTCACAAAATCATTTTTAGACAGATTCTTACTGCCTGAACATAAAAAAACCACCTGCCGGGCAGGTGGTTGTAAAGTGTTGATTTTTGTTTTATACAATCACCTGGTCGGTTGCATGTATAACACCGTTGGAGATTTTACTTTCACGAAGAAAAATATTGATGTCGCCAATGGTTACATGATTATTCTTTACCTGTACTTTTAATGCTTTACCATTTACAGTGGTGAGTTGATCACCATCTTTTAAATCGGCAAATAAAATTTTACCGTTTACAATATGATTGTTCATCAGATCAGTCAGCCTGGCCCTGTTCTTTGGCTCCAGCAAATCTTCCATCATTCCCTTTTCCAGTTTTTCAAAAGCTATATCAGATGGTGTAAAAAAAGTAAACGGCCCGGTGCTGCTCAGCAACTGATCCAGGTCTGATGCGTGTACTCCTTTCTTGAGTGTTCTGAGGTTTCTATCTACATTTAAAACCTGCGTAATGTTTGACATATTTAATAATTTACCTGCCGGCAGTTTTACCGGCAACTTTGCAAGGTAGTCTTTAAAGAGCTGGTGAGCTGTTAATGTTTCTGTTCATTGTTTTTTATCATCAACTATACCATTATATATAGATTGAAGTGTTCATTTCAATTTTGTCAACTCCTCAATAAATCAGACTTTTACAGCCGCATTAAATGAATGTTGTACAAGTGTCACAGATGATAAATATCTGGATGCCGAATAGTAACTTCGGCATGCGACGCCAATGCAGATCAATTATAGTTCTGCAGTTGGTTACCAAAAGAAAAAAACATGTCGAAATCAAAAAAAACGGCCTCTCCTTCAAAAGCAAAACTTAGTTCGGTAAAAGAAAAACCCATCATCCTTATTACCAATGATGATGGTGTAACAGCACCGGGCATCCGGAATTTAGTGGAAGCTGTAAAAGATCTGGGAAAAGTTGTAGTAGTAGCTCCTGATAAACCACAAAGCGGTATGGGTCATGCCATTACCATTGGCTTTCCGTTACGGATGCAGCAACTGTATATCATGGATGGTATTGAAACATGGCAAACAACAGGCACACCGGTGGATTGTGTAAAGCTGGCGGTTGACAAAGTACTGCACCGCAAACCCGATATTTGTTTAAGTGGAATTAATCATGGTGCCAACCACAGCATCAATGTTATTTACAGCGGTACCATGAGTGCGGCTATTGAAGCAAGTATTGAAAGTATTCCCTCGATTGGTTTTTCATTACTCAGTTACAGTATGGAAGCCGATTTTGCAGGTGCCAGAAAATATGCACGGTTGATTGTTGAACAGATCCTGAGCAAAAAACAGGATAAACATCTTTGCCTGAATGTAAATATTCCTTCGGTTGATGTGAATTTAATTAAAGGAGCAAAAATCTGCCGCCAGGCATATGCCAAGTATGTAGAAGATTTTGACGAACGCCAGGACCCCACTGGTAAAAAATATTACTGGCTCACAGGCGAATTTAAAAATTTTGATAAAGGAAAAGATACCGATGTTTGGGCACTGGAACACAATTTTGTGAGTGTGGTTCCCGTTCAATTCGACTTAACCAACTATGCGTTGAAAAAACAACTCGAAACCAAACTTAAATTCTGATGCTGAAACTTGATAAACTCCCCTTTGGAATTGTACTGGGTGCACTGGCCCCTATTCTTGGCCTGGTTATTTATTATCTCATCAAAGCGCCTTCCATCAGCTTTGGTGAATTTGTGGAATACTTTTTTAAAACCAAAGCCATGCTAACGGCAGTGGGCAGCCTTAGTTTAATTGCCAATATCATTTTGTTTACTTTATTCATCAATGGACGTAGAGATAAAACAGCTATCGGCATTTTTATTATGACATTGATGTATGGCCTCATTATCCTGTATGCAAAGTTTTTTATGTAAGGCCGCAGGCGGTTTAAAAACATTTCACAAAACTTTCTTTGTAAAAATGGTTGGTGAAAACACCGGCCAAAGCAGAACTCATAAAAAAAGGGTTGCCATTAATGGCAACCCTAACCCTGTGTCTATTTGATTATTACTAATTCAATTAAATTTTAATTTTTAACGATTGCTGATTCATTTACAACACGGGTGCTGTTTACGATGTTGAACACTGAAGTTGCAGAGGTTTTAACATCCAGGATCTCAATACGAACATCAACATCAAATAACTCGTCAGTGTTCAATTGATACTTTCTTGAAATGTTAACACCTGATACTACTTCCTGGTGAAGTGTTACACCAAACTCATCTTTAATTACAATCAGGAATTTACTGGTGGCTTTATTATTAAGATCGAGTTGAAATACAGGTTGATTGTTTAATTTTCCTGCGGCTTTCAATTCAATACCGATTGTTGTTGTTGTGTCACCAGCTGTTGCGTTAAATCCTGTTGTTACAGCTAAAAGGGTAAATAATCCAATTGCTGCGTTTTTCATTGTCTTTTTCATTTGTTTCATTTTTTATTGTTACTAATTGCTACATAGTTTGCCATGAATGTTCATTGTTAATTTTAAATGAATTTTAGTTCATGAGCGTTGACCTATGTTTCAAAAAAAGTTTAAAATTTTGTTTCTTAAAACGGTCTTTTTTTTATGGGCAAGTATCGCTTGGAGCAAGCAAAGGCGGGTCAATTGACTTCCGGAGTGTGTAAACTGCAGATCGCAGTTATTTGTAATGACAGAACAAAAGTAAAAGCGATTTTGGCAGCATACAAACCAAGATTCAGCTGTTTTTATGGCCTTAACTTTAGTGTCAAAACAACAAATCCCTTACCTGTAAAGGATTCCAGAAAACATTTTGCATGATGCCCAACAGCCAATGTTAACACATTACTAATGGTTTTCACTGAGGAAAATGACTGTTTTTAAATGCCGTGTACAGTTGATTATCTTTACAAATTATCAATACACCCTTCTTAATTCAATGAAATATTATATCATAGCCGGTGAAGCAAGCGGCGATTTACATGGAAGTAATCTCATTAAAGAATTACATCGCCTGGATGCAACTGCAACGATCCGTTGCTGGGGTGGTGAAAAAATGCAGGCAGCCGGTTCTACCCTGGTAAAACATTACCGTGAACTTGCATTTATGGGTTTTGTAGAAGTGATCAGTAATCTTGGTACCATCTTTAAAAATTTATCTTTTTGTAAAGAGGATATTCTTGAACACAATCCAGATGTTTTGATCCTGATCGATTATCCCGGTTTTAATTTACGCATAGCCAAATGGGCCAAAGAAAATAATATCAGGGTCGTGTATTATATTTCGCCACAGGTATGGGCATGGAAAGAAAACAGGGTAAAGATGATGAAACAATGCATTGACAAAATGCTGGTGATTCTCCCGTTTGAAAAAGAGTATTATCAAACCAAATGGAGCTGGGATGTTGAATATGCAGGGCATCCGTTGGTGGAAGAAGTAGAACATCAGCAATTAAAAAAAACAAATGAACCCCTTTCACATAAACCAATCATTGCATTATTACCGGGCAGCCGTAAGCAGGAGATCTTAAAAAAACTTCCGGTGATGCTGGAAGTGAGTAAACAGTTCCCCGATTATCAATTCATCATTGCAAAGGCACCTGGCTTAGACGATTCTTTTTATACAGAGCTCATCAAAGATTACAGCAATGTATCATCAGTAAGCAATCAAACCTATCCGTTATTGCAGCAATCGACTGCAGCCCTTGTTACATCAGGTACTGCAACATTGGAAACAGCTTTGTTCCAGATACCACAGGTGGTTTGTTACAAAGGCAATGAAATCAGTTACCAGATCGCTAAGCGGCTGGTTAACATTAAATATATTTCATTAGTGAACCTGATCATGGATAAAGAAGTGGTGAAGGAATTGATACAGCATGAAATGAATGCAGAAAATCTTTCCATAGAATTAAAAAAAATCCTTCCGGGGTCTTCGCAAAGAGAAGATGTACTTACCAACTATCAACAGTTGAAAGACCTTTTAACTGCCGGTGGTCATGCATCTGCCAAAGCAGCAAAAAGCATTGTTGAGTTCCTGAAATAATTACTTCAGCAAAGGAATAATCACCAGCTTGATCAATATTACAATCATTGCAAATAAAAACAGGAAGATCGAAAGACGGTTAATGCCATGCATGTATTTCATCCACTGCGTTTTTTCCCGGTTGGGGTCGGGCTTTTTAATGTATAAATATTCTGCAACCTGGCGGAGAATTCCCATGATTTGATTTTTTATAATAACAACGTAAAATTAA